>QGUR01000490.1 GCA_003242205.1 Chloroflexota bacterium
TTTTCCGGAAATTGACCGAGGTTTCAAACTTTACCCTGAACAGGGCGGGTTGGACTGATCGCCCCCGCCTTCCGGTATCCTGTAACCAGGAGCGATTTCATGTCCACCATCTCCCCACAAACATTGAGCGACGCCGAACAGCGTGCGCTCTTGCAGTCGGCGCGCGTTATCGCAGTCGTCGGTTTTTCCGACAACCCGGAACGCACCAGCCACCGCATCGGACGGTTTTTGCAGCGCGTCGGCTACACGGTGTACCCGGTCAATCCAACCGTCAGCCGCATCGGCGAAGACATCAGTTATCCCACGCTCGCGGATGTCCCTGAACACATCGACATTGTCAATGTTTTCCGACGTTCGGAGTATCTGCCGGAAGTGGTGGACGACGCAATCGCGGTCGGCGCGGGGGCCATCTGGGCGCAGCTCGGCATCGAACACGAGGAAGCGGCACGGCGAGCGCGCGAGGCCGGGATACCGCTGGTGATGAATAACTGCATCATGGTGACCTACCAGCGGCTCATCGGCTAACCGGCCCAATCTAAAGCTTGTAAATTTTCGCCCCTGCCTGACTTTACAGGCGTGCTCTCTTCATGAATCCCAATTGCATGAGCGCAATTTTGCCCTTATGCTAAGTTAAGTCAGTTTGCCTGCTGACGTTATTCATTATTCAGGAGGCCTTATCATGGTATTCACGCCGCAGGAGGAGGGGCAGGGGCTACTGGAATATGCGTTGATCCTCATTCTAGTCGCCATTGTCGTCCTGGTGGTCCTGGTCACGCTTGGGCCAACCGTAGGCAACATGTACACGAACATCGTTAACAACTTCTAGTTCTCATCTGGCAGACTTTATAACTGCCCCGGCCTCAAAACAGAAAGACGCCAGCTTCATTCTTTTATCCACTGGCGTCTTTCTGCTTATATCTGTCCGTTCCGGTTATTGCTCAGCGTCCGGGCGGCGGTTGGTCGAAGCGCGCAGCCGCCGCGACACGACGATCACACCGACCAGACCGACGGCGATCAACGCCAGCGCGCCCAGACTGTCGCGCCCGCCTCCGGCCACATCGTCAAACAGGCCGGTATCGGGAAGCGCGGTCGGCAGCGGCTGGAAAGCCGGCGTTGGCTCTAACGTCGCCAGTTGTTCCTGCGTTGGCGCGGGTGCAAGCGTCAGCGCCAGCGAGGTCGCCGTCAGCGCAACAGCGTTGGCATCGAGCTGCGGTGGCGTCGGCGTCATATCCTGCGCGATTTCGAGTATCAACGCCTGTCGGATCAGCTCGGCGCGGGCCGCCAGAGCAGCCTGAGTGCCAATCGCAGCGGCGGTTGACAGCGCCGGCGGTGTCAGGAACGCGGCCTGCGTGGCAAAGGCGGCTTCTCCCGAAAGATCGCCAATGCGCGCGACCTGCGTCTGCACCGCGCTCAGGGTCGCCAGCGCCTCATCATCCTGAAACACTTCCTGCGTCGGCGATGGTATGGCGTCTTCGGTCGGCGCGGCGACGACCAGCGTGCCACTGGCGGCCTGTGCAATGGCCGTCGAGATGGCCGACTGCGTTTCCTGAGCCGCCGGCGTGGCCAGCGCCGCCTGAGTCGCAAACCCGCCGCCAAGCGCAACCTGCGTCTGCAGCAGGCTTTCAATCTGCGCCACCGCCGTCGCCAGTTGATCGAGCCGTTCGTCCAGCGCGGTCTGGGTCGCATTGAGTGAAGCGGCGACTTCGGTCAACGCCGCCTCTTCGGTCGTTTCCGCCACGGCGGTCTGCGTCGCGGCGATTTCGCCCATCACCTGCGCCTGCAGAGTTGCAAAAGCGACCTGTGTCGAGAAGCCTTCGGCCAGCGCGGTCGCCAGCGCCGCCGCTGCCGCCCCGTCGTCATCAGCGGGCCGGCGCTCAGCCTCCAGAATCGCCTCGGCGATCAGCGCGGCGCGATCCTGAAACGCCTGCTGCGTGGCTCCGGCAACGAGTGTCGCCACCGGGGCGGGCACGGTCGCCAGCGCCGCCGGTTCTTCCTGCGCCAATGGCGCGGCGTGCGCGCGCATGGGCGGCCCAAAGATATCGAGCAGCGTGAACCCCTGTGACACTTCCGTGACCGGCGGCACACTGGTCAAACCGGCAACCAGCGTCGCGAAGCCGGGATCGGCAGCGACCTGTGTCGCCAGCAGCGCCTGAATCTGCGCTTCCGCCGTTGCGGCGGCGGCGAGCCGCCCCTGCAGGCCCCCCCCAGTTGCACGACTGTTCGGTGCAACCCGCGTCAGAGCCCCCGAGAAATAGCCACCACCGGAAAA
>QGUR01000190.1 GCA_003242205.1 Chloroflexota bacterium
ATGGGTCCCGAGACGGGCAACTAGATAGCCTGGGAGCGCAAAAGCCAGCGCCGCCATGCCCTGCCCCAGCGCGCCCGCGCCGAGGCAGCGCAACAGCGCCGTCATGCCAAGTCCGCCGATGAACAGATGCAGCACGGCTGTAACGCTCATCGACCACGCCAGCGGCAGGAAAAAGCCTGGCCAGTTCAGCGGATATAGCAAAGCTGACTGGTAATTGGCCAGCAGCGGCGCGCCCGCGCCGTTATAGGGATTCCACAACGGAAGCTGGCCCTGACGCAACAGGTCGAAGGCGTACTCGCGCCAGGGATAGAATTGCAGCGTCGGCAAGCCCCAGAAAAACACCTCGCCAAGCAGAAGTCTGTGAAAAAGCACCAAGAGCGCCCCGGCAAGCACGACGAGACCAAGGCGCCTCGGACGGCGTTCAAGCATTCTGTTGTCTCCGCTGCGTGAGCGTGCGCGTAGCGACCATAACCAGCGATGCCGTCACCAGTATCATCCCCACCGCGCCGGAAAATGGCACTCCGGGAATGAACGCAAGCAGATGCGGTCGAAAAAGTCTGTTACCAGCAGCCTAGGGCGCATAGACGCTGACCTGCCCAAGAGTCGCAACCGCCGACAGGCGATCAAGGCAGGGAGCGGGGCCAAGCCGGTGCTCCTCCGGGCCGACAAGGATGAAGCGCACGTCATAGGTCTCGATGAGCGCCATACAGTCTCCATTGTCCCCGCCATACCAGGCGATCACCTGCGCGCGCTTCTGCTCGGCGTCAAGCGTTTCAAATGGATGCCCATAAACCGGGCGAGCCTTAGCCCAACCGGGCATCCACGTGCTCACTACCGGCGATGCCAGCACCACATCGTTGGACGTCGTCTGATCTTCCAGCCAGCGAAACGCCAGCGCGTAATCGCGTTCCAGAAACAGACCGAGCGAACTGGCAGGGTTGCCGCTGACAACCGGCAGCACCGGCAAAAAGATCGTGAAAAGCTGGCTCACCGAAATGATCGGCAACAGCGTGGCAAAGAAATAAGGGCGATGCCGGCGACTGATATAGCGAAACCAGACATCTTCAATCGCCCGTGTCGCAAAATAGGCGACCGGGATCATCGCGCCGACGAGGAACCGGCGCTGCACGTTGGTAGGCAAATACAGGCAAACGATCATCGCGCCCAGCCACAACAGCATCAGGCGGTCGTCCGCGAGTTCAAACTGACGCAGTGAGCGCCAGATGGCCGGCACAGCCAGAAACAACGGCAGGCCAAAGCCGAGGATCAAGCTGAGCGGATGTGGCGCAAGCGTCACATTCTGCCGGTTCCATTCGGCAAACGCCGGATTGACATTGACGACGATCACGTAATACAGCGCCATGGGCAGAGCCGGCAGCATGACGGCCAATAGCCATCGAGCAGTCCAGAGCGCATACGCACGCCGCCCTTCCAGCCAGGCGATCAAAACAAACAGCATCAGCGCGCCGCCGAGTGGAACCAGCGATTGTGGATACAGCAGCGCCAGCGCGAAGCTTAAGATCGCTACGACGGGCAGGGTGAAGCCCACGCCATTATCGCCATCGCTACCTGGACGAAAGGCGGTAATAAACGCGGCGACGATCATAGCCAGACAGGCCAGCGTCAGCGGAAAATGAACGTTATAGACCGTGCTTTCGAGCAAAAACGCTTCTGGAATCACGAGGTCAGGCCAAATCTGGCCTTCCAGCGTCGATGTCGTAGCGAACAGCGGCGCGAGAAACCAGCCCAGCCCTGCACCAAGCGAGGCGATAGCAAAAAAAATACGCCGGGTGCGCACCCGCTGCCAGATACTGGCGGCCAGTTGGTAGAGCGAGAGAAACATGAACAGGGCAGCGCCAACCCGGGCCACATGAAAAATCACGATCATCGGCAGCGAAAGCAACCGCGCCAGATGGCCAAGCGCCAGATACAATACCTGAACCAGCGCTCCCTCGTGTGGTTCAGGCGTGTGCCAGAATTGCATCAGCCACGCCCCGGCCTCGCCCTGCGCCATCTTGGCAAGGTATGTCGCGGCGTCCTGATAGTTGTGTAGCGCGCCCATAAACTGCCACTGGTTGGTGTCGCTCAATGCGACCCACAGAAACGGCGCGAAACCGAGCAACACCAGGCCGATGCTGACGACGGTCACCCAGCGCCATTCAGCCGGCATGATGTGCATCGTGTAGCGGGATTCCATTGAACAGTCGCCTCTTTCGTAGCGAAGGCTAGCTGCATGATGCGCGCACTGGATAGAATGGACGACGCGGCAAACCAGAGTCCACATCGTCCACGCGCATTTGCCTGTGCCAAACTCATTGTACACACGTCACTATTGTGCACCCATTAACGGTAATTCCACATTCAGGATCAGTCCATGACCCAGGCCGAAGCATTACTCCGCCTTCAGGAGCTTGAGCTAGACATTATCCGCCGGTCAAAGCGCCTGCAGGAAATCGCCGCCACGCTCGCCGACGACACCCCGGTAAACCAGGCACAGGCGAAGGTGCAGGCCGCTGAAGAGGCGCTCGAACCCCTGCGCCGCCGCGCCCGCGACCTCGAAGCGGAAATTAGCTCGAATGCGCGGAAAGCCGGCGCAAGCGAGGACGAGTTGTACAGTGGGCGCGTGAAGAACACCAAGGAAATGCAGGATTTACAGCGGGAAATCGCCTCGCTCAGACAGCGCAATACGGAACTGGAAGAAACCTTGCTGGATGTCATGATGAAGGTTGAAGACGGCGAGCGTACGCTTGCCGAAGCCCGGGCCGCGCTTGAAACCGTCCTCGCCAACCGCGACACCGAACGCCGCCACCTGATTGACGAACAGAGCGCGCTTCAACGCGAGGTCGCGTCCCTGCGCGAACAACGCGAGGAAACCATGAAAGCCATCTCGCCGGAGAACCTGGCGCGCTACAGCAGCCTGCGGCAATCCAAGAAATACCAGCCGGTTGCCATCATGACCGGCAACATGTGCAGCGCTTGTGGCGTCGAACAGACGAAAGCGATTGAGCGTGAAGTCCTGCGCGGGCAATCTTTAGCCACCTGCCTGAGTTGTGGCCGTATTCTGGTATACAAAAGCGCCGCAACCTGAAGCCGCGGCGCGCCAGAACAGGGGCGAGCCGATATGGGGTTTGACGTCGAAAATTTTGGCATCGGGCTGTTGGCGGGTTGGGGGTCGGCCTACGCCATTTACCGGGCGCGGCGTCACATCGGGCATATTATTCGCTGGACCCGTCACGGCGCGAGCGACGCCCAACGCTATGCCACCCAGAACGCCGAAAGCCGTTATGTCAAAGACCTGATCCGCCGCGCGGAGCGCATGCATCTCGCCGGAGAGATCGCCAACCTTTCCGACCTGTTGATCGAACCACGATTCATCGCGCCGCGCCCGCCGCGCGCAAGCGATGACGACGATGAATCGCGCGACGTTTTCGATACCGTTCCCCTGATCCACGATCATCCCTATCTACACGCGCCCTATCACATCGACACCCTGTCGATTGATGACCTCGCTATCGGCGACCACGCGCTGGCACTGCTCGGCGAACCGGGCAGCGGGCGCACCACAGCCCTGCTGGCGATTGCGCTCTATTGCCTCAATCATGTCCAGTTCAAGCCACCCATCGATAAGGTGCAGCAAAAGCTGGATGCAGAAGACGCTCGCCTGAGCGAGAAAGAGCGCGCAACCCGCATCCGCGAGCGCATCACCATGCAGCAGCGCGCCCGCGAACGGCTGGCAAGCGAACGCGGTGACGAGCATAGTGCAGCGGATGACGACCGGGCGGCCGAGTTGCCGCTATTGTTCCGGCTGATGCCGGTCTACGTTCATATGGCCGACATTCCGCTGATGAGCGACGAATTCGGGCCAGAAGTCGGTCCCGCCGAGCCGCTCGGGCGCGGCGTCCAGTTCCGCGCCGGTCGCGTCACCGCCAAAACGATTCCTCGCAACCTTTACCGGCGGTTGAACAAGGGCGGTGTCCTGCTGCTGATCGACGGATTCGATGATCTTCCGGCAACCGACCAGCCGGTATATGCCGGCTGGCTCAAAGCGCTGATCGCTCAGTATGGCCAAAATTTCTTTATCGTCAGCGGCCCGGCGAGTGGCTATGCGCCGCTCGTCCACGCCGGGCTGACGCCGGTATATCTGCGCCCGTGGAGCGATCAGGACAGCGCGCGCGCCGCCGGATACTGGGCCAACATCTGGCAAAAACTGGTGGACAAACGCCGAAAGGATGCCAAAGCGCCTGATGACGCTCAGGTACGGCGCGCGAGTCAGGGCAATCGCGGCCTGTCAGCGTTCGAAATCACGCTGAAACTCTGGGCAACCTACGCCGAGGACGCAACCGTCCCCGGTCCCGATGGCTGGCTGCGCGCCTTCTTTGCCCGCCAGCTTGGCCACACCGAAGTCGAGGAGCGCTGGGATGCCCTGTCTCGCATCGCGGCGCTGCAAATCGAGCGTGGCTACATTTCCAAAGACGAACTAGAACGAAGCGGCATTCAGGATAGCCCGGCAACCGCCGGCGACGAAGACACAGGTTCAGGCGACAGGACGCGCGGGCCGGTCGCAATTCGCAGCAAGCTACTGGAAAGTCTGCGCCAGGCCGGGCTGCTCGTTCGCTATTCGGGCGACCGCTATCAGTTCCGCCATCCTCTGCTCGCCGCCTATCTGGCCGGTCAAACGCTCCACGGCGATACGGCTGCGCTGGAAGCGCGCGCGCTCGATAACGCATGGAGTCGCGCCATCGGGTACGCCGCGCTTGCGACGCCCATCGACGTCGCCGTCCGCAAACGGTTGGCCGCCCAGAACGACTTTCTGCGCGAAAACCTGCTTGTGACGGCTCGCTGGCTGGCCTATGCCAACCCCGATGTCCCCTGGCGGGCGCAGGTTCTAAAACAGTTGGGCAACCTGATGGTCGCAACCAGCCAGTTCCCACTGGTGCGGGAACGCGCCGCGGCAGCGCTGCTCACAACCCGCGACGCAACCGTGATCCATATCTTCCGCCGTGCCGTCCGCAATGCCAACCCACACGTACGCCGTTTGGCCTGCATCGGCCTCGGCGCGCTCGGCCAACCGGAAGGCGTGCGCGACCTGACAGCGCTGGTTACCGATCATGATCCACAGGTGCAAATCGCGGCCAGCATCGGCCTGAGCGCCATTCCGACCGAAGAAGCGATCGAGGCCCTGCTGATCAGTTTAACCGAAGGTTCGGAACAGGTGCGACAGGCGGCGGCCATCGCCTTCGCCGCCATGCCTGAGGAAGGCTATCCCATTCTGCATGAAGCCATTGCCGATCAGGACATGATGATTCGCCGGGCCGCCATCTTTGGCCTGCGGCGCATCCGAACAACATGGGCGCTGATCGATATTTACCGCGCGTTTCTGGAAGACGAGCAATGGTATGTGCGTTCGGCGGCCCAGCAGGCGTTCCAGGAATCGCAGTTCGGGCGCGATCGGGCATTCAGCGCCCTGCGCCCCAACCCTGCGGAAATGACATGGCTCGAAGAATGGGCGGGCAGCAAAGGCGAAAGCGTGCCCCAAGGCGATGGCGCGCTGCAACTGCTGGTGCGCGCGCTGCAGGACGCCGAGCCGGAAGTGCGCGCGCTGGCGGCACTCGCGCTGGGCAGTCTGGGAATCTGGGAAACGATGAAGCCGCTTTACGGTGCTTTGCGCGACCGGCACGAGGAAGTGCGCGCCGCAGCCTACCGAGCGCTAGGCAGCCTGCAACAGCAACTCGGCTCGCCGCTGCCCGCGCCCTGACGGTTAGCCCCGAACCGCTTCGGTGGCGGGAAGCACTTCCGTCGAGCAGGGTATCAGCCGGTCGAAGTCGCTGTGGAAGCGATACTGCGTCTCCCCTGCTTCAAGCACGAGCAGGTAGCCGTCAATCGACATGGGAGCATATTCAACGTCAGGTTGCGGGCATCCCAGACTGGTGTCGCTCCATGTCATAGGCTCGACCGAAACCACACGGATGCGCTGCAGCGGCAGGTCTAATGTTTCGGCGAGGCGGCGGCGCGCCATTGCGGTCAGTTCAACCGCAATCGGGTCGTCGCCGGACAGCGGCGAGTCGGCTGTCGTTCCACGAGCGCCTTCCTCGTCACAGCGTACAACCCGCTGTGCTGCGTCGGTGTGATACTCGTAACGCGCGCCCTCAACCTCCAGCACCAGGCGGTAACCGCGGACACTCGCGCCGTCTCCCGGCGTCTGGGATATCTCGACCAAACAGCCCAGATCATCGCCCGTCCAGTTCACGGCTTCCAGTTCGAGCAGGCGTATTGCAGATGGATTGACGCTGACATGCGCCGCCAGATCGGCGGACGCCTGTTGTACCAGAGCGTGCGCTCCGGCAGGGATGAGAATGGCCGGATTGTCAGCGACGTTCTCCACAGAATCGTCGCCGGCCACATCCGGTGTGGGGGGAAGAGACGTGATCGTAGGCGCTGGCGGGATCAGCGTCTGCGTCGGAACCGGGGACTGCACAATGCCCGGCGCACAGGCCGCCAGTAACACAAAGAGCAGACAGGCCAGAGCGCGACCCAGACAGGCCATCACTCAAAGGCCGCTAAAGCGGGCCAACCGCGCCTCGACATCGCTGGTGGAAATGCCATCCACGCTGATCAGTTTGTCGCGCGTGTTGTAGCCGGCGACGATTTCCAGACGATGCGGCTCTACGTCCAGCACGTTTGCGAGCAAATAGACCAGTTCTTCGTTCGCGGCAGGGTCCCCCGCCGAATTGGCAACCAGCCGGACGCGCAGCGTGCCATCCTCCTGAATGCCGACGATCTCGGATTGCTCGGCGCGGGTAACGACGCGCACGGTGAGAGCCGCCCCACGTGCAGCATCAGTGATCTGAAACTTTCGATTCATCGGGTCCATTTAGGTTCTTCCGATCACTGGTTCTGTAGAAGCGATAGCCACCGCCACCGCTTCCAAAAGGCAAATTCTTCAACCTGATCCTATCACGCTCAGGCTGAACAGCAAAGCAGGCAATTGTGGCCTAGAAGATGGCCGGCAGAACGCGCATCAGCACCGAGATCAACAGAAAGACAATCAGCGGGCTGAAGTCGACCATGCCCGTTTGCGGCAACAGTTCACGCACTGGCTTCAGCACTGGCTCGGTGATGTCGTAAATCAGTTGCACGATCTGATTGCTGCGGTCGATGTTCGGGAACCAGCTCAGCAGCACGCGGGCCAGCAGCACAAGCTGAAAAAGCTGGAGAATAAGAAAAATCAGGTTGCCAAGCATCGTCGTCGTCGCTCCTCGTAGTTAGGTCTCTCGCTCACCAAAAATCGCCCGGCCAACGCGGATCAGCGTTGCGCCTTCTTCAATGGCGACAGGAAAATCATCCGTCATTCCCATGCTCAGGTCGGGCAGCGCCGCACCAGACATTTCGGACAGCGCAGCCCGCAGGCCCGCCAGACTGGCGAATACCGGGCGTGCCTCTTCCGGATCGGCAACAATTGGGGCCATCGTCATCAGCCCGCGTACGTTGAGGCATGGTAGAGCCAGCACCTCACTCACCTGCTTCCACAATGCCTCGCGCACCTGCACATCCGTTTCCCAGCCCGCAGCGGCAAATCCGTGCTTGCTCGCCTCGCCAGACACATTCATCTCCAGGAAGATGTCCAGCGTTGTGCCGCGTTCTTCGGCCAGCTGCGAAAATTTCGACGCCAACTTCACGCTATCGACCGAGTGTACGGTGGCGAACAGATCAATAACGCGCTTCGCCTTGCGGCTCTGCACGTGTCCGATCATATGCCACACCGGCGATGATCCGGCGCTGGCCGCCACCGCGGGAATTTTCGCCTCAGCTTCTTCTACGCGATTTTCGCCAAAATGTTGCAGGCCCGCGTCGATTGCCCGAAGAATCAGCTCCGGTGGGTGCGTTTTGCTGACAGCGATTAACGTCACCGTCGACGAGGAGCGTCCGGCCCGAGCACACGCCGCCTCAATTTGTTCGCGAACACGCTCAATCCGTTCAACAAGCGTCATAGGGATAACACCGCACCAAAGCGTCCGGTACGGCCTTTTTCGGCCCGATGGGAAAAGAACTCATCCGTGCGCGTAGCGGTACACAAACCGGCCACCTCGATATCTTCAACCCCCGCCCGTTCAAGGTCGCGCCGGTTCGCTTCCCATAGGTTCAGATAGGCGGTGCCATCACGGGGGTCACGGCGAATCAGGCCGTCCGTCGTGCCGAAGTAGCGCATCACCGCATCGACAACTTCTTCGCCCACCTGATAGCGGTCGGGGCCAATGCTAGGGCCAATCGCCGCCTGAATATCAGCAGGGCGACAGCCAAAAGCACGCTGCATGACGCCCACCACACGGGCGGCTATGCCATTGACCGTGCCGCGCCAGCCGGCATGTGCCATCCCGATCACGCCCTTGACCGGATCGTAAAACAGGACCGGCGTGCAGTCTGCGAAACGCATGGTCAACGGCGTGTCGGGCTGATCGGTAACCATGGCATCAGCTTGAGCCACCCAGCCCCCCCCACGCCCGGGGCCGGCCCCAAACACCTAACCCACCCCCGGCCCCCCCCAACCGTACAAGCCCCCG
>QGUR01000191.1 GCA_003242205.1 Chloroflexota bacterium
GCCAGACGAAGATGTACGGTGGAGGCCAGCCATTGTTGATGAAGCCCCACTGGTCGGTTTCGCCATCGCCGTCGGTGTCCAGAGTCAGGGCGCGGGCATATTCCATGAAGTCATCCCACGTCCAGTCCGCGGTCGGCTCTTCAAGACCGGCTGCTTCAAACAGAGCGCGGTTGTAGTAGGTGACGACCGGCTGGGCAATCCACGGCAGGCCGTAAATGCCACCTTCGTATTCGTTCACCGCCAGAATGCTGGGATAGTAGTCGCTCAGGTCGCCAGCGCTACCCGGTTCGGCGTTCGCCAGACACGCGCTCAGGTCCATGAACACGCCTTCGGCCTTCAGCGCCATGTTGTTCTGGTCCATCCAGTACATGTCAGCGCCGGAGCCGGGCGCGGCGAGCTGCGTCTGAACGACGGTGTAGTAGTCCGCCGGGATCGGCTGGTGGACGATCTGATACTCGGTGGTATTGGCGTTGATCTCGTCGATGATTTCCTGGAACTCGGCGGCTTCATCGACGCCTGCCCAGGTCGAGATCGTGATGATCGGCGCGTCCTGCGCCATTGCCGGGCCGAGCGCGCACAGCATCAGCGCGACGGCGACGACGACAAATCGCATTTTCATCGTCAAAACTCCTCACAACTCCTGCATTTCGAATTGAACGTATTGCGGTTCGCTGCTGCTTTCGTCTGCTTTCTCTCCTTTCTACTCGCGAAGCGACCGGGTTGACTCTCGAACGATCAACTGGGTGGAAACCACGACCTCGATGGGCCGGGTATCGCTTTCTCCGAGCAGGCTCAGCAGGCGTCTGGCGGCCTCCTGGCCGATCTGGCGTTTGGGAACGTCGATGGTGGTCAGCGGCGGGTCATGTAGCGCGGCCCAATCGAGATTGTCGAAGCCAACTACGGACAGATTATCGGGTACGGCGCGTCCCATGGCGCGCGCGGCGCGCACCGCGCCGAAAGCCATCGCGTCATTGACCGCGCAGATGCCGGTGATGTCCGGGTAGGTTGTCAACAGTTGGCGTGTTGCCTGCTCGCCGGATTCAATCGTCGTCTGGTCGGCACGCACGATTCGCAGCGGCAGGTTGGCGTCGGTCAGCGCGTGCTGAATGCCGCGCACGCGACGGTGATTGCTGTACCAGTGGTCGGGGCCGGAAATAACGCCGATCTCGCGGTGGCCGTACTCGATCAGGTGCTGCGCCGCGGCGAAACCTCCCGCATAGTCGTCGCTGTTGACGCAATTGATCGTCAGGTGCGCCAGCTTGTTATCGACCAGCACCAGCGGAACATGAGACGCCAGCATGGCGAGGATGAAATCGTTGGGAATGTCCGGCCCGGCGAGGATCATGCCGTCGATGCGCCGTTCGCGCACGAAACGGAACTGGCTGGGCGCTTGCAGGATATCGCTCGTCAACATGCCGATGGCCACGTGGTACTCGCTCGCTGCCGAAATCTGCTCGACACCCTGAAGCACCTGCCCGTAGAAGGGATCGGTCTGGGCCGAAAGCTCCGGCTTTTCCCGGACGAAGAAGCCAATTGTGAACGTCTGTGAGGTGGCTAACCCGCGCGCCACCACGCTCGGCGTGTAGTTCAGTTCGCGCGCGCGCTGCATGATGCGCTCACGTAATGCCTGGCTCACGCCCGGCCGGTCGTTGAGGGCGCGGGAGACGGTCGCGCTTGAGACTTGCAGTTCGGCCGCGATTTGCTCGATAATGCCCGGCATGATGTGTTTTCTCAACGTCGTCGGTAACGTAAGCGCTTACGTTAAAAATAGCGTACACTGGATTTATGTGTCAAGCAGATTTGGGCAACCTGACCAAGTAGAGGAATGACGTGGCGACAATCAGGTCGAACGGGCTGCAAGTGATTCTTGGGCCGGAAGGATTTGTGACCGAAGTACATGAGAACGGCGTCTGGCAACCGGCTTCGCGCGCGCCGTCGCGCCCGGTTGATGCGCTAGCCGTCGGGGCGACCCATGCGGACGGCTATAGCGGCAACGGCGCTGGCTACCGCTGGCGAAGCACGTTCGAGTCGCGGGCCGGCGGAATCCTCGTGCGGACGCGGCTGGAGGCCGAACGACCTGTTTCGCTCGATCCGTCGATGGTGCTGTGGGTCGCCGCGCTGGATGAGATGGACGACCGTCAGGCGCATACGTGGCGGCAGACCGTCCTTCGCGCTCCGACGGTCAACGCGACCGGGTTGAGCGGGAATGACCTGCCGGCGGGGTATCTCTATGATCACACGACCAGAACCGAAACCATCTGCTTTTTCCCGCCCGATGGTCTGGCCTGGGCCGAACGCCGCTTCTGCGAGTGGGCGCTGCGCGAGGTGTTCCGTTACCATCCGGACGCGCGTTTTGGCATCGGGCTGCTGCCGGGAACGCCCCGGCAGATGGTCGAGCTTGCGCCGGGCGAGTACGTGTTTGAATGGTGGTTCACTCAGCGCGCCCGGCATGACGTACCCAATCCGTGGCAGGCCCAGCGCGCGCTGATCGAGGCGGTCGCGCCGCTGCTCGATCCTGCGCCCGCCGTGCTGCCTAACGCTGTTTCGTGGACCGAAGCGGCGCGGGGGGCGGAAGCGGATTTGCTGAACGAGGCATGTTGGGTGACGGTCAACAACGTGACCGGGCTGCGCGCCTATGTCAAAGGCAGTTCGGTAGTCGGGCGCGATCATGACCGCGGCTTTGAACTGATGACCCAGCTCGACGTGCTTCATCCCCTGCTCGTACAGGCCCGCCTGAGCGGACACCCGTCGCCGGAGCCGGTTGTCGAGCGCCTGCTGGCGACGCTGCCCGAATTCGATCGCGCCGCGCATCATTTCGTCGCCAACGGCTTCCCCCCGCGTCCGGGCGACACGCACATGGATACCTGGTATTTTCTCGAAAACGCGCTCGTGAAACTGCCGTGGGTTGCCCATCTGACCGGGAGCGAGCAGCTTCTGGCGATGTTCCGGCGGTCGCTGGAAGGCGCGAAGCTGCTGGCCGAACGCTGCAACTATGTCTTTCCCCTGTTCGCGGACGCGCTGGACTGGCAGGCGCGTGGCAGCCTGCTGAACCCGAGCGTTGGCGGTCTGTACGCTGCAGGATGCGTTCTTGGCTGGCAGTTGACCGGCGACCGGCAGTGGCTGCACGAGGCGGCGCGGGCGCTGGAAACGCTTTACCGGCTGCCGCCGCACCTGCTGACGCACGAACCACAGCAGCTTTCGTTCGGCGCGGCAGCGGCGCGTTTTCTGGCCAAAGCCGCGCCAGATGTCGTAGCCGGCGACGACTGGGATGGCATGGCCGCCGATCTGGTGCGGCTATCGCTACGCATGGGCTACTGGGGCCGCGATCCCGGCGCGCCGTTTTACGATCCGCGCGGCATGTTTCAGGCGTGCGCGTCGCTGGCATACCCGGCGTTCAAGGAAAATGTCGAAACGCTCTGGCCCTGGCCCGAACTGCTGCGCCATGGGGCTGAAAGTGCCGGGGACGGAGACGCGTTCAACCCGCAACTCGTTGAGTTGATGTGCGCCTTCGCCAATCTGGCTCGCTGCCACAATCTGGCGTTTTTCGATCCGTATTTGCCCGAACAGCTCCGGCGTGGCCCGTGTCCGTGGATACCCTATGAAGACATCGCCACTACCGAGTTTCCCCATACCGCCGCGCTGGGCAAGGAATTGTACGGCGCGGGCGAGGTGTTCTGGAGCGCGCTGCTCTTCGATGCGCTGGGCCGGTGTGACGCGCCGGATGTTCTGATGCTCTCGCTCGACGTGCCGGCGCTCGATCTGAGCATGATACCCGGCGCTGTCACGCAGCCGGGCAGCCGGGAAGAATGGCGCTATCTGCTCTACAATCCGGCCGACGCCGACCGGCGCGTGACCGTGACGACGCCGTTGGGCGACCGGGAAGTTACGCTTGAACCACGCCATTGTTTCTACCTGACCATCAGCAACTAGTGAGCGCATACCGATGTTTCAACGACATCCCCAAAATCCGTTGATCCGTCCGCAGGATGCCGCGCCTTCCCGGCCCGGCTTTGAAGTGATCGGAACGTTTAATGCGGGAGCCGTGGTCTATCAGGGCGAAACCGTGCTGTTGGTGCGCGTCGCCGAACGGCCGGTTCAGAACGAAGCCGGGGGTAACCAGGTACTTGTGCCTTATTATTCGCCGGAGGGCGAATTGGTGGTGCGCGAAATCCGGCGTGATGATCCCGATTTTGATACTTCGGACTCACGATTCGTCATTCACCGGCACACCGGGGAGCTTTTCCTGACGAGCATCAGTCACCTGCGTCTGGCGCGGTCGCGGAATGGAGTCCGTTTTGAGCTTGAACCCGCGCCGTGGCTGAAAGCAGGACAGGCCGAGGAGGCGTTTGGCGTCGAGGATGCGCGCATTACGCCGGTTGGAAACCGCTATTACGTCAATTACACGGCGGTCAGCCCGCTTGGAATCGCGACCGGGCTGGTTTCGACACACGATTTCGCCGCGGTCGAACGCCACGGCATTATCTTCCCGCCGGCCAACCGCGACGTGACGCTGTTTCCATGCCAGATCAACGGGCGTTACGTCTGCTATCACCGGCCCATGCCGGGCATGTTTGGCGGCTACAACATCTGGATGGCGGAGTCGCCTGATCTGCGGCACTGGGGCAACCACCGCCCGGTTCTGCGCGCCCAGCCCGGCGGTTGGGAGTCCGGTCGGGTTGGCGGTGGCGCGCCACCGATCTGGACCGAGCGCGGCTGGCTTTCGATCTATCACGCGGCGGATCGTCAGGATCGCTATTGCCTCGGCGTGTTTCTGACCCCGCATGACGACCCGGCGCGCGTCATTGCCCGCGCCCGCGAACCGATTTTCCAACCCGAAGCGCCCTACGAGGTCGAAGGCTTTTTTGGCAACGTCGTCTTTACCTGCGGCGTGGTTCTGGCTGGCGACACGCTGCGCCTTTACTACGGCGCTGCCGATGAATCGGTTTGCCTTGCGGAAGCGCCGCTTGCCGCTGTGTTGGACGCGCTGGCGTAAACCCGGCGCGTTCTAAACGGCGGCGCTGCGGAACGGCGTTCGCGCTCGTCCCGACAACCCCATGACTATGGATAGTGCGGAAATGGCGGGCGGCCTGTGCCGCGTCTGCAACGCGGAGGCCGCCTGTGTGGGGAAAGCTGGTTATGAGGCCGAAGCCGAGGCGGGGCGTTGCTTGGGTTGGTAGCTACCGGGAACCAGCCGGAATGAGATGGCCAGACGGTTCCAGCCATTGATGGTAATAATCGCCAGCGTCAGGTCTGCCAGTTCTTTTTCGCTGAAGTGCTGGCGCATTTCCTCGTACAGCTCGTCTGGAACGTCGTTTTGTGGCAGCAGAGTGAGCGCTTCCGTCCATTTCAGCGCCGCGCGTTCGCGCTCGGAATAGAACGGCGTTTCCCGCCATGCGCTGAGCGCGTAAAGCCTCTGCTCGGTTTCGCCCAGCATGCGCGCGTCTTTGGTATGCATGTCGATGCAGTACGCGCACCCGTTGATCTGTGAGGCCCGGATTTTGACCAGCTCGAGCAGGAGAGGTTCCAGGCCGGTGGAGTCAACGTAGTCCTGCATCGCGCGCATGGCTTTCCAGACGCCGGGCGCTGCCTGAGCGTAGTTCATTCGTTGCTTCATTTCACTCTCCATTTCGCGAGCAGTTGCGGAGCTATACATTACCGCAACCGGTGAGCGGTTGTCGAAACGCGCAAAAAAACCGGCAGATGCCGGTTTTGCTGCAACGTTCATGTTTTGCGGGGCGACTACGACTTCATAAGCTGTGTATCACGATAGTCTGGCACGGCGAAGTCGACGAAATAGGCCCAGCCTTCATTCGCCATCAGTTTGCGCTGCTCTTCGTCGAGGACGAGGGTTACCTGCTTGCTGCCGCTGATCAGATCGATCGTCAGTTCTTCGCGTCCATCGTCACGAAGCTCCATGAAGCAGCGGCGCTCGTAGCCGAGTGGATACTTGAGGAACTGGCCCAGACAGCGCTCGCAAAAGGCCAGATGTGCTCCACACGTGTTGCGGTCGATTTTGACGTACATAGCGTTTTCCTCCACTCTGCTAAATACGTCGCCGCGCCAGGTCGCGCGCGTTGTATAGCTCCATTTACTCACGCTGACGCCGCTTTCACCAGTGACAAACATCGCTCGTTCGACCGACAAAACCCACGGTTAAACGCCTGAGCGCTTGATGAGAGCCAACCCCGTTTCATTGCGATCAATATAAAGATACGTAAAATGTAATTATCGCCGGGTCGCCAATGCCCGGATAAAGATGGAGGACTTCCCATGAAGATGGAAACACTCAGAGACCTGCTGATTGAAGAGCTTCAGGACGCTTACGACGCTGAACACCAGATTTTGGATGCGCTGCCGAAGATGAAACAGGCGGCTAAATCGAGCCAGCTTCAACAGGCGTTCGACCAGCACCTCGCTCAGACGCGCGAGCATGTCAGCCGTTTGGAAGAAGTCTTCCAGATGATCGACACGCCGGCCAAGCGCAAGCCCTGCAAGGCGATGCAGGGCATCATCAAAGAAGGCGAGGAGATGATGAAGGAGAATGCCGATCCTGATGTCAGGGACGCGGGCCTGATCGCTTCCGCGCAGCGCGTCGAACACTACGAGATTGCGGTCTATGGCACGGCAATGGCCTATGCCCGGCAGCTTGGCCTGGATCAGGTGATTCCGATCCTGAGCCAGACACTGAACGAAGAGAAGCAGACCGACGAAATGCTGTCTCAGCTTGCAGAAAGCACAATCAACGTGCGCGCATCGCAGTAACCAGCGACGCGCGTCATGGCTTCCGGGGCGACTCCGGTCGCCCTTTCCACTGACTCCCCCTGTATAACCGCATTCCCAAGGGCGGCGAGATAATCAACGGAAAATCGAGCGGAGGCGCAACGCGCCCTGCTTTCTGAATCCTTGTGCCGGGCGAGAGGTTAAAACTTTTCATTGGGATACTGGTCTGTTTCCGGCTATGCTAATAACAATCGCTCTATGGGCCGGCTTGCCCGCTGGTATCAGGAAACGAACGCCGCTATGTTCAATAACCAGAGCCGCTTGCTGTCGCATAATCCCATGCAGTTGAACTACGGCATGGCGGTCACGGATATCGATAATGACGGCGCGTTTGAGGTCTTTGTTGCCGGTTTTACCAATGCGCCTAACTTGGTCCTGAAATGGAACGGAAAGGCGTTTGAGAATATTGCGCCGTCTGTGCTGGCAGATAATGAACGACAGGCGCTGGCGGTCGCCGCCTGCGATATCGACGGTGACGGGCAGGAAGAAATTTACGTGCTCAACACCGATACGTATGCCGGGCGCAAACAACTGGCCGACCGCCTGTTCGACTGCGTCGATGGCGAGTGGACCGATCTGTTCTCGCTGCACATGAACCAGCCGATTCTCAATCTGACGGCGGGGCGGTCGGTGGCCTGTGTCGACCGGGACAGCGATGGTATCTACGGGTTTTTCGTCGCCAATTACGGCGGCCCGATGCGACTCTACGAACTGGACGAGGACGGACGCCTGCGCGATGTCGCGCCAGAAGCCCGTCTCGCGCTTGTGACCGGCGGGCGCAGTGTGCTTGCCATGCCGCTGGTATCCGACTGGATGGACATTTTCGTCGGTAACGAGGGCGGCGCGAACTTCCTGTTTCGCAATAATGGCGATGGCACTTTCCGCGAGATCGGCAGGCTGGTCGGCATTGGCGATCCACAGCACAGCGCGCGCGGTGTGTCGGCGCTCGACGCCGACGACGATGGTCGCTTCGATCTGGTGGTCAGTAACTGGGAGGGGCCGCACCGGCTGTTCCTGCAGGGAAGCTCCGGCTCGTGGCTGGATGCCGCGCCCGACGAGATGGCCATGCCTTCGCGCGTGCGGACGGTCGTGACGGCCGATTTCGACAACGATGGATATGAGGAGATTTTTTTCAATAATATCGGCCAGCCCAACCGGCTGTTCCGGCGGCACAACGGACAGTGGACGCCGATCAGCCCCGGCGACGCGGTCGAACCGCATGGTCTGGGCACGGCGGCGGTGACCGCCGATTTCGACGGCGACGGACGGCTGGAGTTGCTCATCGCTCATGGCGAGTCCGGCTTGCAGCCGCTGACGTATTACCACACGCCGGACAACGGCAACCACTATCTGCGCGTACTGCCGCTGACGCGCTATGGCGCGCCGGCCCGTGGCACGGTGGTGACGCTGACCGCCGGCGGACGCACGCAGCGCCGTGTCATCGACGCCGGTAGCGGTTATATGTGCCAGATGGAGCCGGTCGCTCACTTCGGGCTAGGTGAACTCACGTACATCGAGCGCATCGAGGTGCGCTGGCTGGATGGCGCGACGACGACCATCCGCAACCCGGCTGCCGATTCGATGCTCCGGGTTCCGTATCCGGGGTCATAGACCCCACGCCTAAAGGCGGGGGCTTGTCCCTGGCGCGACGCCCGTAGGCGTCTCCGAGACAATAGGCGGTATGACAGCCGCCCGTGCAATGTTTCTAGCCGCGTTGACATCGGCATGAGCCGTGTGTCCGCAGACACAGCAAAGGAACTCGCTTTGAGAC
>QGUR01000491.1 GCA_003242205.1 Chloroflexota bacterium
CGGGGGTTGAAGGGCGCCCCGCAGGCCGGTAGTATTCATCGACCAGCCGCCCGGCCACCAGCCCAACGATACCCGGCTGAAAACTGGCGTCGGACGCCATAATCAGCGGCGCGTCTGCCTCGCCGGTCTGTTCCAGCCGCTCACGGATGAGCGCCTGCGCGGCGCGGGTCAGTTCCTGCCGTTTGACGTTCAGGGCCTGAAGCTCGGCTGCACGCTGGTCGGCAATTCGACCATCAGCAGAAGCCAGCAGTTCGTACGCAATCATCGCGTGTTCCAACCGTCCGGCAGCATTGATACGGGGGCCGATTGCATAACCAATGGTCGAAGCATCAACCGCGCCTGCTCTGACTCCCGCCACATTCAACAGCGCTCTGACTCCCTCGCGTTTCGCGCCGTTGAGGGCCTTCAAGCCCTCCAGCACAAGCACGCGGTTCTCGGCACGGTTCAGCGGCGCGAGATCGGCTACCGTACCGATTGCAACCAGATCGACAAGATCATCGAGCGACAATGTTGACTGACGCCGCTCCCGCATACTGTTGGCGACGGTAAAAAGCGCCTCGGCCAGCTTATACGCCACACCGACCCCGGCGAGCATATCCTCGCCATAGCGACAATCTTCCTGTTTGGGATTGATGACCGCCAGCGCGGGTGGAATTTCCGGCCCGACAGAATGATGGTCGGTGATGATAATGTCCAGACCAGCGGCGTTGCCATCCTCGACTTCCCGAATCGAGCGAATGCCACAATCCACGGTAATGACAAGGCGAACGCCATCGCGCCGGAGACGCAGCAGAGCGTCGCTATTGAGCCCGTATCCTTCGTCAACCCGGTGCGGGATATAGGGTTTGACAATAGCGCCCAGTGCTCGCAATGCCTGCACCAGCAGCGCCGTGGATGTCACACCATCAGCATCGAAGTCGCCGTAGACAGCGATCGACTCACGTTGTTTGATCGCCTGGCGAATACGCCCAACCGCCCTGTTCATGCCCTTCATCTGGAAAGGATTCTGGGAATCGTATTTGGCCTGAAGAAAGCGAAATGCCGCTTCAGGGCTTGTCTGCCCACGGTTATATAAAACCTGCGCCAGCACGAGACTCATGCCTGTGTATTGATCAAGTAACTCTGGCGGCGCAGGCGGTTTAAGAGACCATTTTTTCGGCAACATGGACATGCGGTCATGAAATCCTTAGAATACGCCGATGTTACCACAGCACACTCAATCAGGGATACCGACCGAATGACGCGGATAGTCTTCATGGGCACGCCAGAGTTCGCCGTACCAGCGCTCCGTCGGTTGATCGAACGCTATGAGGTAATCGGCGTCGTGACGCAGCCTGACCGTCCCGCAGGCCGCAACCGCAGGCTGCAGGAATCGCCGGTCAAGCAGGTCGCCGTCGCAGCAGGCATCCCGGTGTTTCAGCCCGAAAAGCTGCGCCGTCCTGAAGCCATTGAGCGCCTTAGGGAATGGCCTGCGGATGTTTATGTCGTGGCCGCGTTCGGTCAGATTCTGCCGCAGGAGGTTCTCGATATCCCGCCGTTCGGCTCCCTCAATATTCATGCGTCGCTGCTGCCACGATGGCGCGGCGCTGCCCCCATCAACGCCGCCATTCTCGCCGGAGATCGCGAGACGGGCATTACCATCATGAAGATGGACGCCGGGCTCGACACCGGGCCGATCCTGACCCAGCGCGCAATCCCGATTACCGGTGACGAAACCGCGCAGACGTTGCACGATAAATTGGCCGAGCTGGGCGGCGATCTGCTGATCGATACACTGCCCGGCTATTTAAGCGGCGAAATCGTTCCTCAACCGCAGGACAACAGCCGGGCGACATTCGCACCGCGACTGAAAAAGGAAGAGGGGCGCATCGATTGGACGAAGAGCGCAGTCGAGATCGAACGAATGGTGCGCGCCTTCACGCCATGGCCCGGCACGTTCACAAGCTGGAACGGCAGACAGTTGAAGATCCTCGCCGGGCGTGTGCTGGAAGGCACGGCGGCCCCGGGTGTTGTGGTTGCACGCGATGGCAGCGCCGCCATTGGCACGGGAAGCGGCCTCTTTGCGCCAGATCGCGTGCAACTGGAAGGCAAGAGCGCGACCGCGATTGAAGACTTTCTGCGCGGTTATCCGGACTTCTACAACGCCAGTCTCGGTTGAGCAGCCCGGTAATGTTCCCCTACCGGTGCTGAGGGAAAACCGGCCTCAGCCCGGGGATCAAATCAGCAGCCACGCGTACCGGGCGCTCGGTATCC
>QGUR01000192.1 GCA_003242205.1 Chloroflexota bacterium
CCATTGGCCCCTATTTGGCCTTTTTTAGGTCCAAACTTATATCCTCCCGCGCCCGGTTCACGGCCTTGATTTTGGGCGGAACGGCCGGGGGGGGGGGTATGCTATTCCCGTTGCCGGACGGTTGAACGTCGCCTGAAAGTACCGCGCCGATGGTGTCCGTGCGCCCATGCCGGCGCACTTCGCGCAGCAGCCCGGCGCTTTCCGTGTTGTAGTTGAAGCTGACGTGATCGAAAACGAGGTCGCCTTTTACGTTGGTCAGGGCGATGGCATCCGGCTTTTCGTCGATCTCGTGGGGCAGGTCGATGACTTCAAATACGCGCTCGAAGCTGACGATGGAGGTCGCGAAGTCGACCGGCGCGTTGGTCAGATACTGGAGCGGGCCATAGATTTGCCCCAGATATCCCGCGAACGCAACGAGCGTACCAATGGTGAAGATATCGCTCAGGACAAGGTGTCCGCCGATCCAGTACACGAGGGCGGTTCCGAGGACGGTAACAAGGCCCATCGTTGCCCAGAACTGCGAGCCAACGACGGCGCGGCGCACGCCGATATCGCGCACCCGCGCGGCGCGCTCTTCAAAGCGCGCAATTTCGATGGATTGCCGGCCAAACAGCTTGACGAGCAGCGCGCCGCTGATGTTCAGTGTTTCGCCGACCATGGCGTTCATGTAGGCGTTATGATCCATCGCTTCCCGCGCAATGTCGCGCAGTTTCATACCTACGCGCTTGGCGGCGAGGAAAAACAACGGGAACACCAGCAGGCCAAGGATCGTCAGCCGCCATTCGAGCGCCAGCATGACCGCCAGCGTGGCGATCAACTGAACCGTATTGGTGACGATGCCGACGAATGTATCGCTGATCGCCGTTTGCGCCGCCACGACATCGTTATTGAGGCGGCTCATCAATTCGCCGGTCTTGGTGTTCGTGAAGAAGCGCAGCGGCATGCGCTGCAAGTGCGCGTATAGATGCCGCCGCAGATCGTAAATCACGCCTTCGCCGACCGATGCATCGGTCTTGCGCCGCATGATTCGAATTACGGTGGTGGCCAGCGGGATCATCACCAGCGCGAGCGCCAGCAGGTTCAGCCGCCCGACGTCATGGTTGGGCAGCGTATTGTCGATCAGGTCGCGGAAAATCAGCGGTGTGAGCAGGTCAAGGCCGGTGATCAACAGCACCAGCACCAGCGACAGCAGGATTTTGCCGCGATAAGGGCGTGCGTAAGCGAAGACCCGCTTTAACAGCGGCCAGGTGACTTTCGGTTTCTCATCGCTATCGACGCCGTAGTGGATGTAGCGAAAGCTCATTCTCGGTATTTGTGCCTCCGGTGAAATACTTGCGTTCGCGCGATGCGCGGACGATGGACAGGGATGTCAGACGAGAAAAGCGCCGCTGCAGCGCAGCGCCGCCGTTCGTACCTGATGCAACTATGATGCCACAAATCGTTTTGGGAATATATCGCCCCTGCGGACAGGGTCGACCTGGAAGTATGGGTAGGTGACCGCCTACAAACCTGCGCTGTCTATCATGGCGCGGGCCTCGTCGATGGTATCGGCGAAGTGAAATTCCTGATCTTTGCCCATCGACTGTATCAGCGCGCGATATGCTCCATAGAGCGAGCGGATCATACGGTTCGCGCCGACGACGACTTTCATGCCTTCGTTGCGGTGGGTTTCCGGCGTGGCGGCCTTCTGTATCTGGCCGAGCGCGCTTCCCAGATCCATCTGTCCGTTGCGGATGTCGATGATGAAGTTGACCTTATGGCTCACGCTATCCATCATCGAAATCGCGTTTTCCAGCGAGCGCTCAAGCTCGCCCCACGTCCAGCGGCCATCCACCCTGACCAGTATCAGGCGCTTGTGTTCGTCATCCCAATCAAGGTGAATGGCCATGCGTCAATCCTGTGCTGTTATCGCTATATGTCGGGAAAAGGCAAGCGTGGGACGGCTAGCCGCCCTGACCGAACGTTTCTTCGAGCATCTGGTCGCCGGTTGCTCCGACAGCATCGATGCGGAAGGTCGCCGGCGAGCCGATGGGCTGGCCGTTCAGTTCCATTTGCACCTGCCAGTTGCCGGGCGTGAACTCGATCTCGCTCTGGTCGATATAGAACCAGATACAGGCTTCTTCGATGTTAAAGTTTGGCGACCACGAATAGTCCACGACCGCCTGACCATCGCGCGACCAGCGCGACGTAATTCTGTCTTGCGGCCCGATACCCCGCGCCAGCGCCACGACATAAATCTGCGGCGTCTGCGTCGTGAAGCTGGTCGTTGGCTGGATGGCGCAGTCGTCGCTGCCAACCGCTTCAGACATGACGATATTGCTCAGAGGCGCGGCAGTGTCGGCGACAATCGGTGTAATGACCAGCGCGGGCGAGTTATCCGGATTTGCGCCTGATGGGCCAATGGTTGCGCCGGGCGTAATCCCAATCGGCGCAACGGCTGGCGCTTGCGGCCCGATATCCAGAATGGGCGGCGGCGGTGTCGGCGTCATCAGCGCCTGTGGCGTGATATTCGAGAGATCCGCGGGCTGGCCGTTTGCCATCAGTGTCGCCTGCAATGCGCCTGTTTGCCCGTTGACGTGGCTGACGGCGGTCTGCGCGTGTTCCAGCGTCACCAGCATACGGTCGGCTTCGACCGTCGCCGTCGCGCGTAGCGCCGCGATTTCCGTGCTCAAGACCTGATTTTCAACTGCCAGCGTCATTTCAGCCGTGCTTGGGCCGAAAAACTGACAGGCGCTGAGCACTGCCGCGAGGGCAAGGACTGCGCTAAAGCGCCATAGTTTCAAGCTGGCCTCAACTTCCACTCTCATTTACCCAACGTGCGCGCGAACGCGCGGCGTTAGTGTACCAGACGACTCAAGAACGAAGAAAGGCCGCGATTGGGAGCGTAAACGAAAACAACCCTGCCTCGTGGCGGGGTTGTTCCGATCAGCCCGGTATGGAGGTGGAGAGCATCGCAGCTCTCGTCCGAATAATTCGAGTACGTGAATCTACAGGCTTAGTTCGCTGTTTATTCTCGTAAGTGGTAGCCCCAGCGAACACGGTACGCCACTTACCAGCCGGTTGTCTCTTTGCTTTCGGGGTATCGGCGTTGCCGAAAGCGCACCCTACCATTGGTGACGCCCGCTAACTGACCGGGTAGGGCCGATCAGAGCGGACGGCTGGGCTACTCTGGCCCAGCACCCTGACTAGATCGCCTTAGGCGGCGTAAGCCAGAGCAGTGTTGTTGTTGTTGGCACTTATTGCCTTGCCCATTTTAACGAGGTTAGGCGCCTCGGCCTGCATCACGGACTCAGCCTTACCCGTCGAAACTAATTCACCCCCGTGTGCGCCCTATATTTTATCAAAAGTGGGCCGGTTTGTATACGGTGGTAAGGTGATTCTAAGATGATTTCTACACTTGCAGGAGTGAGCGAAACGGCTTTACTTTTCACGCAAAAACGATTAGAATAAATGTTCTAGAGGTTGTGATTGTGCGTCGTTGCTTTCGCCGTTACAATCGTCGCAATCGACAGATGGTATGGGCGCCAGTCTGACAGGGTTCGAGCAGCACGCGTGCCGAGGCCTATGACGCGCTCCGCCGGTTTGTGGATTTCTGACTTGTGAAGTCAAGGGGAATGTCATGAGCTATCAGCAGATTATTATAGTCGGAAATGTAGGCCGGGACCCGGAGCTGAAGTACCTTCCGAGCGGCGTGCCGGTTTGCAACTTCACCGTCGCTGTCAACGAACGGCGTGGCACGGGGGAGGATCGAACCGAGAAAACCACGTGGTTCCGCGTGGCCGCGTGGCGACAGACAGCAGAGACGGTCTCGCAGTACCTGACCAAAGGTCGTCAGGTCATGGTCATCGGGCGCATTGACGCACGCGCGTACATGGATAACAGTGGCCAGCCGCAGGCTAGCCTGGAACTGACAGCAGATCGTGTTGTATTCCTCGGCACTCGTAGCGATGCTCAGGGCGGTCTGGGCGGTTACGAGGATTACGGCGAAGCGGCTGAGAACATTTCTGACATTCCTTTCTAGGCGGTATACTCGTCTGAGTACGGACGAGATACCGACCGGAAAGGAATATTATGGCCCAGCAACCCCAACCGTCGCGCCAGCTACGGCTTGAGATCCCCGCGAGTCTGAGCGTCACCTATGCCAACGCCGCCGTGGTGAGCCAGACGCACAGCGAGATCGTGCTGGACTTCATACAGGTGTTACCGAACGACCCGCGTGCCCGCGTGCAGCAGCGGGTCGTGATGACTCCTGCCAACGCCAAGCTTTTCCTCCGCGCGCTGGAAACCAATCTCAAGCGATTTGAAGAAAAACACGGCGAGATTAGCCTGCCGCCGCAGCCGGTTTCGCTGGCCGACCAGCTTTTCGGCAGCCTGCGCCCCAACGACGAAGAAAGCTCCAGCGATGGATAAACTCGACGCCATTTCCGACCAGATACGCGAAGCATTCGAGCGCAAGAGCGCGGCCCGCGACGCCGCCATTGCCCGTTCGCGCGAAACCATTCGCCACTGCGCCGAGGCGATTCGAGCGATCCACCGTCGTGAGTGGGACGACGCCGAAAAAAAGCTCGCCCGCGTGCGGGAAGCGGCGAATACATTACGCGCCGATGTGGCTTCGTATCCCGACCTGATGTTCGCCGGCTTCACACAGGACGCGCTAAAGGAGGTCGTTGAAGCGTACTGTACGTATGCCATGGTGCGCGGCGACGAACTGCCATCGCCGCAGGAGCTGGATGTCGAAGACAGCACCTATCTGAACGGGCTGGCGGAAGCGGCGACCGAGCTGCGCCGTTTCATCCTCGACATTTTGCGCCGCGAAGACGGCGACAGCGCTGAAGCCGAACGCCTGCTTGAACTGATGGATGCGATCTACGACAAGCTGGTGATTTTCGATTTCCCGGATGCCATTACCGGCGGCTTGCGGCGGCAGACAGATATCGTGCGCGGCGTGCTCGAACGCACGCGCGGCGATGTGACGACCACGATTCGCGAGCTGCGCCTGCAGGCGGCGCTGCAGCGCTTCGAGAATCGCGTGCTTGGCAGCCAGCCAGACTAAAGCGCTGCCGGTTGTTCCATGACTTATCAAACGACAACGCGCCTTTTAAAGGTCAACCCTGAAGCGCCGGAACCCGCGCTGATTGCTCAGGCCGCGCAGGTATTGCGCCACGGCGGTCTGGTCGCGTTTCCGACCGAGACGGTTTACGGGCTTGGCGCGAATGCGCTGGACGAAAACGCGGTTAGCCGCATCTTCGCGGCGAAGGAACGACCCGCTTCGGACCCGCTGATCGTGCATGTTTCCAGCACCGGCGAACTGAGTCAGGTGGCGATGGAGATTCCGCCTCTGGCATGGCAATTGATCAATCGTTTCTGGCCCGGACCGCTGACGCTGGTGCTCAAACGCGGCCTGCTGGTGCCGCCTAACGTGACGGCGGGTGCGCCGACGGTGGCGGTTCGCATGCCGCGCCATCCGGTCGCGCTGGCGCTGCTGTCGGCGGCGGACATGCCGGTCGCCGCGCCGAGCGCCAATCTGTTCTCGCGCCCCAGCCCTACAACTGCCGCGCATGTTCTGGAGGACCTGAACGGGCGCGTTGATATCGTCCTCGACGGCGGGCCGACGACGGTCGGCGTTGAATCGACCGTGCTCGATCTCACCCAGACGCCGCCGTGCGTGCTCCGCCCCGGCGGTGTGTCGCTGGAGGCGCTGCGCCGGCTGATCCCCGACGTGGCCTTCAGGGCCAAGTATGCAGCTGAGAACGAACAGGTCGCCGCGCCGGGAATGCTGCTCAAGCACTATTCTCCGCGCGCTCAACTCGTGCTGTTGAACGGCGAGCGCGAGGCCGTGCTGCGCGCCATGCAGGCGCAGGCGCGCGCCGAACAGGAAGCCGGGCGGCGGGTTGGCTTCCTGCTGGTGGACGAAGATCTGCCGTTACTCGGTCAACAGGAAGGCATTGTCGAATCGCTGGGCGCGGTTGCCGACGCGGAAGCCGTGGCGCGACGCCTGTTTGCCGCGCTTCGCAGCCTCGACGCGCGCGGCGTGGATGTGATTTTCGCCCGCGCTCTGCCGCGTGACGGGCTGGGCTTGGCGGTCTGGGACAGATTGATGCGGGCCGCCGAAGGACGCATTGTCGATGTTGAGTGAGCGCGAGTGCGCTTTCGGGTGCGTCTTTCGTCATTGATCGACCTTTGTCGGTCGCGATGAAACCCGCTGTATTTTCATGGACGTCTGGCTGTGGGATCTGAACGGATGAACCCTTGACGCTGGGCTGCCAGCATCTATAATGCACCGCACAAGTCAATCGACTTTGCCGCAGACAGCAGGCGCCTTCGGGCTTAATCTCCTGCCGAGGTGAGGGAACGAGCAGACTCATGAATGGAAGTTCATGAGCGGCCCCTTGCATGTTTGCGGGCCGCTCTTTTTGTTTGGCCGGCGCATGCGCCAGGGCAGGCGACCGGCCGCTTGAAGCGATCGCGAAAGGAGGAAGACACTTGGCAATCACCAAGGAGCGCAAACGCGAGCTCGTCGCCCAATACAGCGATCTGCTGAGCAAGACGGATGGCTTTATCGTCACGGAGTATCGCGGCCTGACTGTTGCGATGGTGAACGACCTGCGTAACCGGCTGCGTGATAGCAACGGCACTTATACCGTGACCAAGAACACGTTGTTCAGCATTGCGCTGGAGCAGAGTGGCTGGCCTGTGCCGGAGAATCTGCTGCTGGGGCCGACGGCCGTCGTGTTTGGCAACGGCAATCTGCCTGCTGCGGCCAAGGCGGTTCAGGCGTTTATCAAGGACAACCCGGACCAGCTTAAGGTCAAGGGTGGCGTGCTGGCCGGTTCGGTCTTCAGTGCGAAGGATGTCGAGGCGATTGCGAACCTGCCGACGCTCGACGAAATCCACGCGCAGTTGATCGGCCTGATTACGCAGCCCGCCGCGTCGCTGGTCGGCCTGCTCAATTCGGCCACCAGCCAGCTCGTCAACGTTCTGCACGCCTATGTGCAGGAAAATTCCGGCGAGGGCGAAGCCGCCGCCTGACATTCAAACGCATCTTTCACAAGCAAGTCGTGTGACACGAGGAGAATAACAATGGCCGATCTCAACAAACTGGTTGAAGAACTGAGCAGCCTGACGATCCTGGAAGCGTCGGAACTGAAGACCATGCTCGAAGAGCGCTGGGGCGTGACCGCCGCTGCGCCGGTGATGATGGGCGCGATGCCCGCCGCCGGAGCCGCTGCCGCCGCGCCTGCTGAAGAGCAGGAAGAGCAGACCGAGTTCAACGTCATTCTGGCCGACGTTGGCCCGAAGAAGATCAACGTCATTAAGGCTGTCCGCCAGGTCACCAATCTGGGCCTGAAGGAAGCCAAGGATCTGGTCGAAAGCGCCCCCGCGACCGTGCTCGAAGCCGTGAGCAAGGATCGCGCCAACGAAGCCAAGCAGGCGCTGGAAGCCGAAGGCGCCAAGGTCGAAATCAAGTAAATCAGACGCAATCGCTTCAAGCAGAAACAGCCGTGGATACCCTCCCGGCTGTTTTTGATTCCCCACGAGCGCGCAAGTTCCAACCCGTCGGGCTATTACCTCTACTTCGATGGGGCGGCGGCGCAATGGGGGCAGTGGGTCGGTCTGCTGAACGGAGGCGCTGTCGTAGCAACGACCTGTGATTTGCCTGAGCCTGTATACCCTTAACCCGACCTGACTTAAAGCGGGTAAATGTCGATTCCCAGAGCGGTTCCCAGCGCGACGAGCGCCGGAGCGACCAGCAGCGCGGGCAGGAAGTTGGCGACACGCGGGCGTTTGATGTCCAGTAGAACGAGCGCTAGCGCGATCAGGATCAGGCCGCCGACGGCGGTTGTCTCCAGAATCAGCGGGTTCTGCGCCAGCGCTTCCGGGCTTGCGCCGCCGACGAGCAGCGCGCCGGCCAACGCCAGACCGCCCTGCAGAATCAGGATCGTTACGATGCTGAACGCTACTCCTACACCAAGGCTGGACGCGAACGCCATCGAGGCGAAACCATCGAGCACGCTCTTGATGGCAAGCTGCTCGAAGCCGAGCGCCAACCCCATGCCGTCCATGATCGAGCCGACGAATGTCAGCGGCCCGACGCAAAAGACAAGACTGGCAGTGACAAAGCCGTTGATGAAGCGGGCGCGTTCGGTGTGATTGTCATCGCCTTTGCCGCCGAAACGCGCTTGCAGCCAGCCGCCAAAGCGTTCCAGTGCGAGGTCGATGCGGAGTAATTCGCCGATGATCGCGCCGATGGCGATGCTAAGCAGGGGGATGATGATATTACCGGTCGCTCCCGCGTTATCGACGCCGACGATCAGCGTGATCAGCCCCAGTCCGGTGACGACGGACTGCTGAATGCGTTCGGGCAGGCGGTTGCCAACGATCAGGCCAAGCCCGCTGCCGAGCGCGACGGTGATGATGTTGAGAATGGTGCCGCCCAAGCGCGTTCTTCCTATTTCGTGTTGATGCCAAAAAAAGAGCAGCCGGAGGCCGCCTGCTCGTCAGGTGAAAAGTTTTACCGCGCCCTTTCGCGCCCGCACA
>QGUR01000193.1 GCA_003242205.1 Chloroflexota bacterium
TTGAAGGTTTTTTTACGGGGCTGGACAAAATCCGCTTTCTTCCCGTTTTCGATTTTTTTTCTGGGGAGATGGGCGGGATCGTTCCAGCCGAAGAACGCTTTTAGCGTTTTGCTGCCTTTGGTCCGTAGCACCGGATTGTGGGTGATCATCAGCACGCGCGGTGTTACCGGCCGGGGCAGGTCGGCAGGGTCCGGCTCCGGGCCGAAGTCGGCTGGCGTCGTGGCATCGCTGTCCGAAGCGATCCCCAGCCATTTGCGAAGGCGGTCTACCATCCCGGTCAAACCTTCCCTGCCATCCCGGCCAGTCGCATTGCATAGTGCATTATAACCATTGACGAACGGCAGCCTTTATGCTTTACTTTTATTAAATTTGTCATTTCGGCCCGTGAAGGAGCGGCTCATGACTGACACAACTTCATATGATGTCCAGACCGACATGCGCGGGCAGCAGGACCAGACGTCGATGCTGATTGGGTTGCTTGTACTCGGGTTGGTGATCGGCGGCGCGGTCGCGTTTTTTGTCGCTCAGGCGAACCGGAAACGGCGGCCTCAAACGCTCGTTGGGCGAATCGAAAGCGGGTTTGAGGAAGGCCTTGAGAGCACAGCGGCGACGGTTCACCGGCTTGAGAAGGAGTTCCGGGAGCTTCGCAAGCGACTGGAACAGAGGCTCGGTGATTTGCGTTAGCCCGGTTTGGCTGCAAGCTGTGCGGTTGCCTCGGCTGGTCGCCGCATTACCTGTCGCTGCGAGAGGGATGATGGTTTTTGCCCTCTCGCAGTTTTTCATTTCAGGAAGGCTGGCGCAGGCCGAGGTGCAGCAGATAGGCCAGCCGAAGCGCAGCGCGTTCCACCAGTTCGGCGGCGCTGGCGATGGCCTCTTCCAGCGGCATGGGCCGCGGCGTGATTGGCAATACCGCCGCGATGCCCGCCTCGTGCAGCAGGGCGTCGTCGGCGTTGAGGCCGCCGACAATAGCCACGGTCGGCACGCCAGCCGCGCCCGCCAGTCGCGCTACCCCGACAGGCCCTTTGCCCTGAATCGTCTGTTCGTCCATCTGCCCTTCGCCGGTGATGACAAGGTCGGCGTCTGCCAGCAGTTGCTCAAACTCGTGATAGGCGAGCAGCAAGTCAATGCCCGGCTCGATACGCCCGCCGAGAAACGCCATCAGCCCCGCGCTGAGCGCCCCCGCCGCTCCGCCGCCTTGTGCCTGTCGCACGTCAACGCCGGTTTGTTCGGCCACCAGACCAAAGAAATGGCTCAGATTGGCTTCCAGCGTTTCGACATCGGCGGGGGTAGCGCCTTTCTGCGGGCCAAAAACCGCTGCCGCACCGTTGGGGCCAAGCGTCGGGTTTTCGACATCGGAGGCGATGATGACTTCGACTTCGCGCCAGCGCGGGTCCAGCCCGGAAGCGTCGATGGTCTGAATCAGCTTGAGCGAGCCGCCACCGCGTGGCACGTCGTTTCCGCTGGCGTCGAGCAGTCGCACGCCGAGGGCTTGCAGGCAGCCTGCGCCGCCGTCAACTGTGGCGCTGCCGCCCATGCCGACGATGATCCGCCGCGCGCCGTGCTCGAGCGCGGCCTGCAGTAACTGGCCTGTTCCGTAGGTGCTGGCGACCAGCGGATTCAGTTGTTCCTGCTCGATCAGCTCGATGCCCGAAGCGAGCGCCATTTCGATGACTGCCGTTTCGCCGTCCGCCAGCATGCCCCATCCCGCTTCGACGGGCTGGCCGAGCGGGCCTTCGACCAACTGGGAGAAGCGTTGGCCACCGCGCGCCAGAAAGCACTCTAGCGTACCATTGCCGCCGTCAGCGATGGGGATATAATGTAATGTTAAATGTAGTTTTGATCGCTGCAATCCTCTGCCGATTGCCCCGGCCACTTCGGTTGCCGAAAGGCTGTTCTTGAACGCGGCAGGCGCGATAATGACTTTCATGGTTTGAAGTTCCTATTGTGTTAACGTTCACTCTGCTATAAAAACGATATGGTGTTTGTTACAACGATGTCGAAATACGTTATCTAATCTGGCTTCTTTTTACATGAGAAGATTGATAATGGCGTTGGAGTTCTTCTGTGTCTAACCATATCTGGGCGCTTGTCGTCGAAGGTGATGCGCACAGCCTGATGATGATTGGCTCGATCTTGCGCGACCTTGACATTTTTTACAAGCGTAACACCACAGGGGCGCAGGTCGTAGAAAAAGCGGAGGTTATGGAGCCGCAACCGGATTTCATCCTCCTGGATCTGGATTTGCCGCAGGGTGATGCCTTCTCGATTGTACGTTCGTTGAAGGAACATCCTGACCTGTGTCACATTCCCGTGATCGCCATTTCCGACGATAGCAGCCACGCGACGGCGGATCGCGTCCGCCACGCCGGTTTCAACGGCTTTATCGCCAAGCCGCTGCCGCGACGCCAGTTTGGCGATCTGGTTGAACAGGTGTTACAGGGCCAGCACGTCTGGAGCTTGCCTGTCTAGATAAGTCTGCCGCGCTGCGTCCTTCCTTTCGCCTGTCCTTCCCACTATAATCCCCCCAGCGTCGCTTCATCAGCCCTCCACTGATGGTCTTATGCAACCTTTGCGTATTGTCGTCAAAGTCGGCACTTCCATTTTGACCAATGGCACGATGCGCCTGAGTCGCCAGCGCATGCTTGAGCTTGCCAGCCAGATTGTGTTCGCGCAGCAACAGGGCCACGAGATGATTCTCGTCTCGTCCGGCGCGGTCGCCGCCGGTCGCGAGCGGCTCAACTATCCCGATCTGGGGCGCGCGGTTTCCGGCAAGCAGATGTTGAGCGCCGTTGGGCAAAGCCGCCTGATGCAGATTTACACCGAGCTTTTCGATATTTTCGAAGTGGTCGTCGCTCAGGTCTTGCTAACGCGGGAGGATATCGGCAATCGCACACGCTATCTGAACGCGCGCGATACCCTACTGACGCTGATCGAGCGCAAGATTGTGCCGATCATCAACGAGAACGACACCACCGCAACCCACGAAATCCGCGTTGGCGACAACGATAACCTCTCGGCGCTGGTGGCGACGCTGGTCGAAGCCGATCTGCTGGTCATCCTGACCGACCAGCCGGGCCTGTTCACTGCCGATCCGCGGCGCTTTGCCAATGCTCAGTTGATCGCGCAGGTATCGCACATCGACGAAACGACCTGGGCGCTGGCGGGAGAAGCCGGAACCGCGCTCGGAACTGGCGGCATGATCACCAAGCTTCAGGCGGCCCAGCTTGCCAGCCGGGGAGGCGTGACAACCATCATCGCGGGCGGGCGCGAGCCGCGCATCCTCGAACGCCTGCTGGCGGGCGAACAGATCGGCACGCGCTTCGAAGCCCAGACGACGAGGCTGGAAAGCCGCAAGCGCTGGTTGCTGACCGAGCAGCCGCGCGGCGTCGTGCGGATTGACGCCGGGGCAGCGCGCAAGCTGCAAACCAGCGGGGCCAGCCTGCTGGCGGTCGGCGTGGTCGGCGTTGAAGGCCGGTTCGAGCGCGGCGCGACGGTATTGGTCACCGGGCCGGACGGCAAGGAAATCGCGCATGGCCTGACCAGTTACGACAGCGAGGCGCTGCGCCGGCTTTGCGGCGTGCGCTCCGACCGGATCGCCGAAATTCTTGGCTATACCTATGGCGATGCGGTCATCCATCGCAATAACCTCGTCATGCTGGCCTGACGCCTTCATTCGCCCGGCAAGGTCAGCCCCGGCTTGGCGGGCGTTATGGCACACGCCGGGAACGCCCGCATTCGCAGTTTGACGCCAACAGTTGTTATCATGGGTTACGGGTGCGGCGTTGATGGGCAGCGGCGGAAACAGTCTGGCACCCTTCAGGCAAGATTGAATTAGCGCTACAGGCTGGAGCAAAACCATGGTTGACCTGCTGGAGATGGGGAAAAAGGCGAAAGAAGCGGCGCGGCTGCTGGCGCAGGTGACGACAGAGCAGAAGAACGCAACGCTGCACGCCATTGCCGATTCGCTGGAAGCCAACCGCGAGAACATTCTCGCCGCCAATCAGGCTGACATTGATGACGGGCGCGCGAACGGCCTGAGCGAAGCGCTGCTCGACCGGCTCGACCTGCGGACGCGGCTCTCCGGCGTGGTGGCGGATGTGCGTTCGGTCGCCAGCCTGCCTGACCCGGTGGGGCGGGTGTTCGACGAACGTACGCTGGAAAACGGGCTGAAGGTGTCGCGGCGGCGCACGCCGATTGGCGTGCTCGGCGTGATCTATGAAGCACGGCCCAATGTCACCGTGGATGTCGCCACGCTGGCGCTGAAAAGCGGTAACGCGGTCATCCTGCGCGGCGGTAAAGAAACCCTGCGTACCAATACCGCGCTGGTCAGCGCCATTCAGCAGGCGCTGGCGTCGTGCGGGCTGCCTGCCGACGCCGTGCAGTTCATCGAAAGCACGGATCGCCGGTATGTGCAGGAAATGCTCAGACTTTACCAGTATATCGACATGATTATCCCGCGCGGCGGCAACGCCCTGCACCAGTTCTGCCGCGAGAACAGCATGATCCCGGTCATTACCGGCGGCATCGGCGTTTGCCACCTGTACGTGGACGCCTCGGCAGACCTCGACAAGGCGCTGCCGGTTATTCACAATGCGAAGACGCAGCGGCCTTCCGTCTGCAACGCGCTCGACACGCTGCTGGTCCACCAGAGCATCGCCGCAACTTTTCTGCCGCGCGTGGTCGAGCATCTGGGCGCGTCTGACGTCACCTTCCGCGCCGAACCGCGCGCTCTGGCGGCGCTCAACGGGGCGGGTGGCGAGGCCGTCCAACCCGCCGGGCCGGAGGATTTCGATACCGAATGGCTATCGCTGGTTCTGGGCCTCAAGGTTGTCGATACGCTCGACGAGGCGCTGGAGCATATTCGCCTGCACAGCACCCAGCACTCTGATGGTATCCTGACGGAGACGCCCGAACATGCCGAGCGTTTCCTTAACGAAGTCGATTCGGCAGCGGTGTTTGTGAATGCCAGCACGCGCTTCAACGACGGCGGGGCGCTTGGTCTGGGCGCGGAAATCGCCGTCAGCACGCAGAAACTACACGCGCGTGGCCCGATGGCGCTCGAAGAACTGACGACCTACAAATGGGTCGTTGTCGGCGACGGTCACGTGCGGCAGTAAGCCTTCCCCATGCGCCTCTCTCCCGGCGAACAAGCCGGGAGAGAGGTTTCAAAACGCGCGACAACACTTTTTCAAAGTGAACGACTGTCCGCTAATGCCGCTCCTGCCGCGCTGTTCGCGCCCGCTCGATGAACCGTGCGGCTCTCGCAAGGCTTTGAGTCCAGCCGACAAGATCCGGCGGTAGCGTATCGACGTCGGGAACGGTGTCGAGCTTACGGTAGGCGGCGTTCAGGCCGGGAACGGCATCGTCACCGCCGTATAGCGCGATCAGCCTGTCCCAGCGATCGACCAGTTGCTGCGCTTCCGCGCTGCGGACATCGTCATCCATGTGAACCAGTATTTCCTGAAACAGCGCTTGCCATGCTTTGCCAGCCGCTTTCGCCTTGTCGAGCGGCTGCTGCGCGATTTGCGCTGCCAGCTTTTCCCGCTGCTCGCCGGTCAGGAATTGCCCGAACCAGTCTGTATCTGCGTTCATGTTCACCGCCTGAATAATCTCCACGAACCGTTCCAGAGTTGGCGCATCACCGGACTGCATGGCTGTCTGAGCGCGCTCAATCGTCTCGATGATTGTCTGGAGATGGCTCACCTGTCGTTGTAAGGCTTGCCGCTGCCGCTCCAGCAGCGCCGCAATGCTGCTTTCCGTCGCCAGCACGGTGGCGATTTCGTCGAGTGACAGGCCGATGAGTTTCAGCGTCAGGATTTGCTGCAGGCGGGCGAAAGCAGCTTCATCATAGAGCCTGCGCCCTGCCGGCGTATAGCCCGCCGGCTTGAGCAGCCCGACGTGATCGTAATAGCGCACGGTTCGCACGCTGACGCCGGCCTTGCGCGCGAACTCGCCGATTGTGTACTGCGCGTTGTCGTTCCGGATAATGGGACGTTCCTTTCATTCACTGTGCTGCCAGTATAGATGCTGACGTGACGTTACGTGCAAGCAGCAGTTTCGGCCCCGCAATGGACTTAACTCTTTCGCAACTTCAAATGCTGTAAGGTGTTGATGGATTGACACATAAAACCCCCTGATAGTTGCCGCCCCGAATGGCCGCACGAAGGAACCATGTCGAAAACACTGATAATTCTGAATCCCCACGCCGCTGGCGGCCGGGCCGGGCAGGTATGGAGCCAGCTTGAGCCGATCTTATGGGACGCGCTGGGCGAGCTGGTGGTCGCTGTCACCCAGCATCCCGACGAAGTAGCGCAGCATCTGGACAAAGCGTATGTCGCAGGGCTGACTCGCGTCATCGCCATCGGCGGCGACGGCACGAATCACGCCCTGATCAACGCGCTGGCTGAACTGAATGAGCGCCATCCGGAAGGCCCGAAGATGGTCTACGGCAACCTACCACTCGGCAGCGGGCGTGACTGGGCGCGCACGGTCGGCATTCCGAGAAGCGATCTGGTCGCCGCTGCGCGCTGGATCGCCGGGGCGGAACCGCGCCCGACCGACATCGGCCTGCTGACGCACGATAGCGGACAGGAACACTTTCTGAATATCGCGTCGGTTGGCATCACCGGAGATATCGCCCAGCGTGTCAACCAATCATCAAAACGCCGTCCGTGGACGTTCCTCACGGCGACCGTGCGCGGCCTGCTGGAGCACGATCCGCTGCCCATGCAGGTCGCGCTGGATGGCAAACCGTGGTTCGACGGGCGGGCCTATCTGGTCGCTGTCGCCAACGGCACGACCTTTGGCCGTGGCATGAAAATCGCGCCGCAGGCGCAGGTATGCGACGGCCTGTTCGATGTCGTGCTGGTCGAAGGCGCGTCGCGCGCGACCATCCTGTCGGCGCTGTATCAGGTTTATCTCGGCACGCATCTGACGCATCCGGCGGTGCGTTTTGCCCGCGCGGGGCGTGTTGATGTCAGCAGCGAGGGCCGCGTGATCGGGATGGAACTGGACGGCGAGCCGGCTGCCGGGCGGGAGCTTTCCTTTCAGGTGCGCCCCGGCATGTTACCCTTGTTATCATGACATCATCCAGCGGGAGGGGCGGCGGTGGCTGAACACGAGATTGGCGTCATTTCGGACACGCATGGCCTGCTGCGGCCCGAAGTTACCAATGCGCTGTGCGGCGTCGAACGCATCATTCACGCGGGCGATATCGGCAATCCCGACCTCCTCGACCAGCTTGAAAACATCGCGCCGGTCGTGGCCGTGCGCGGCAACGTCGATCGCGGCCTGTGGTCGGAAACGCTGCCGGATACGCAGGTTGTGCAGGTCGGCGACCACTATCTGTACGTGCTGCACGACCTGAACGGCCTCGATCTCGATCCGGTTGCGGCGGGTTTCTCGGCGGTCATCTTCGGCCATACCCACCACCCGCTGGTCGAATGGAAGCAGAACGTCCTATATCTCAATCCGGGCAGCGCCGGGCCGCGTCGCTTCAGCCTGCCGGTTTCACTGGCGCGCCTATCCATTTCCGGCGCAAATCTCACGGCCCGGCTGATCGAACTGGACGTATAAGAACGCTTACGTTCGGGTGCGCCGCCATCCCTGAGAGTTTGACGAATAACGGTCGCGCCACGCCGGACGCGCCGTTATAATGCCGCGCCGACTCTGCCGTGACCGACCGGGAGCAAGCGTTCTGATTCACGTTCGTACCATGCTTCGTCGCCTTCGCGCCGTTCGCTGGCGACGCATCATTCTTATGCTGCTGGCCGCGTGGCTCGTCGTTTCGCTGGGGCTGGCCATCGCCGTCCACAGCTACGGCTATCAGGATCACGCCACCAATGCCGATGTGATCGTCGTGCTGGGCGCGGGGCTAAACCGGAACAGCCGACCGACAACCGCCCAGCGCTTCCGCACCCGCCGGGCAGCGGAGTTGTGGCATGCCGGTTACGCTCCTTACATCATCTGCACGGGCGGCAAGCCTTATTACGCGACCCGCAGTGAGGCCGACGCCTGCAAGGAAATTTTGATGGCCGAGGGCGTGCCGGAGCACAACATCCTGCTCGAAGATCAGAGCCGCAGCACGAAGGAAAACGCGCTCTACACGCGCGATATCATGGAAATGAACGGCTGGCGCACGGCTCTCGTCGTCAGCGACCGCTACCATCTGCTGCGGGCGAACTGGCTTTTTAACGGCGTCGGCATCGTCGTCTATACAACGCCAACAACGGTCGCCTATCTGCGCCCTCAGCAGTACGCCTATTACGTGGCGCGCGAGGTCGCCGCGCTGCAATGGCAGGCTTTCAACGACTTTTTCAATCTGCCCTTTACCTACGTGCCGATCCTCTGAATGCCCTGAACGCCGCACCGGAGCGACCCGGCTGATTCAATACGCTCAAACGTCTGGCACATGCGCTGCGCGGGCTTCGGGGCGCGAGGGCGTGGGTAGGGGGACGGGTTTGGAGTGTTTTGCCCCCGCAGGTTACGGCCCTATAATGGGA
>QGUR01000194.1 GCA_003242205.1 Chloroflexota bacterium
ACAAGGCGCGACTTGCTGGGGTTCCGGTCGTCTTGGTAGACCCGAAATACACCAGCCAGCGCTGCTCTGCTTGTGGGCATATCGAACGGGCAAATCGCAAGTCTCAAAGCGAGTTCCTTTGCTGTGCCTGCGGACACACGGCGCACGCCGATGTCAACGCGGCTAGAAACATTGCACGGGCGGCTGTCATACCGCCTATCGTCTCGGAGACGCCTGCGGGCGTCGCGCCAGGGACAAGCCCACGCCTTTAGGCGTGGGGTCTATGACCCCCGGCGCTGTGATGGGCCAATAGCGGAAACGCGCTACCGGATCGGAACCTGATTGATCTCGCCGCGCACGGTGACCCACGGGGCGTAGATCCAGCCAACCTCGCCGGTACTGCCCTTGCGCACGTGATACCACTGATCAATGCCTGCCTGCACGGTGCGCCCGATCAGTTCGACCATTTCGCCATAGCCGACGCGCCCGATGTCCTGCGCGCGAACGCTTGGGTACTGGCGCAGAACCATGTTGGCGCGCGGGATGGCGACCACGCCGATATGCGGCGCGTCGTTGATCTCATCGAAGATGCTGCCCTGTTCCGGTATTTCATTGACGTCGACGTTGATGTCCAGATAGCGCCCGCTGGCCCATCCCTGACGCCCGTCCGGCGTTTGCAGCAGATACCAGTTATAAACGCCTTCGGACCGGTTGCGCGCCAGCACCGGATAGCTCGGCACGTCGCGCGTCAGCACCGTGATCATACTCGCGCCGAGATACGGGCCGGTACGCAGCGCCAGCCCGCGCACAAAGGTGATGGTCGCCTGCGGGCCGGACGGCGTCGGTACGGCGGTCGGCATGACCGGCGTCGGCATGAAGAAGGGCGTTGTCTGGGGGATGAACACGGGCGTGATGATGACGCCGCCGCCTGCGGGCGGGCTGGTCTGGAACCACTGCACCTGAATCTGTGCCTGATCGCTTTCCTCGAAATACTCGACCACCAGACTGTGGTTGCCGGGTGTCAGCACATGCGTGAAGCGGTCGGTCGTGACCGGGCGGGCGTAAAAGCGATCGAGCACGATCTGACCGTCAATCAGAAGGCGCACGCCATCGTCGCTGGTGACGACAAAATCATAGGTTCCGCCGGCAAACGCCTGAACGGATGAAAAACGCGCCGAAAACCCGTCGCTGTTAACGCCCGGCGCAGGGCTGCCCGTTCCCCAGTCGAAATTAACGCCGGGCAGGCCGCTTTGCGTCAGCACCGGCGGGCCGCTCAGGTTGGTGTTGTTGAAGAATTCTACAGTCCAGTTCGTGCCAAATTCCGCCCGCGCCGGTTCGGCGGGCAAAACGGCCAGCGCCAGCAGCGCGACCATACATGCCAACAGCCAGTGCCAGTTGTTGTGTCTCATGCCGACCTCCGCAGGGGCGTGTCATCCGGGCGCGGTGTGCCATGTCCCGGCATCAATCGGGCCGCCGCGCCGGACACCGTTGACGTCTTGCAGCACATTATAATCCGGTTAGTAAAGTTTGGGCCTGTCAAGGAAAATGGCCACAATTCGCGAATCCTGTTATAATGAAGATTGAAATGTCGAAACTTTTATGCGTAACATCTCGTAAATAGCATTGAACGACAAGAGGCAGCCGACAGGCGCTTGCAGAGGAGCATAACTATGACTGACCCGAAAACCAGCTCGTCTTCGAACCAGCCCGAACAGCATCAGGAAGATACTGGTCAGCGTATCAACGAAGTGCTGGAGCAGACGGGCCAGCGGATTTCGCAGGGCGTGAGCGAAGCCGGGGAGCGTGTTCGCCAGTTTGCCGAGGAGAAGCACCTTAACGAGCAGCTCGAAGTAGCGGGCAGCCAGCTCGTCGAGCGCGTACGCCAGTTGATCGAGGAAGGCAACGTGCGCCGGCTGATCCTGCGTAATCAGGAAGGCCGCGTGCTGTTGGAAATCCCGCTGACAGCCGGCGTCGCCGTCGGCGGCGCGGTGTTCTGGCTCAATCCGCTGCTGGCGGGTCTGGGCGCGATTGCCGCCCTGCTGGCGCGCGTGAGCATCGAAATCGTGCGTGAGGAGCCGGAAGCGACCGTGCACGATATTGAGAAAACTGCCGAGGACGTCAAGAACCGTCTGACGGGCGGGCCGGAGAGCTAGTCTATACTGCCGGCGCAAACAGCACTGGCGAGGGTGAGAGCGATTTCGTTCTCGCCCTTTTTGTTTTCCATATGCCGGCTTTCCCCGCTCATCTTAATTGCCCGGCCTGTTTAGTGGCATTATACTGAACGGGAGGATGTGGTGGTTTCCTCGCCTATGGCCATGTTTTTCTTCTCAGCGGTCTGCCGCTGACTCTGCATCAGGAGTCCGTTCTTGGCGAAGTCCCGTACTGAACAACTTGTCGAACGCCTGCGCGACCTGCAAGCCAGTTCCGGCGATGTTGAAGCGGCGGCGATTGTCAGTGTCGATGGGCTGAGCATCGCCTCGTCCATGCCCGCCGGTATTGAAGAAGATCGGGTGAGCGCGATGTCGGCGGCCATGCTTTCGCTTGGCGAACGCATTTCGAACGAGCTGGGCCGTGGCGTCTTGCAGCAGGTCTACATCAAGGGCGAGTATGGTTATGTGATCCTGACCGCGGTTGGCGAAGAAGCGGTGCTGACCGTGATGGCGCGCCGAGAAGCCAAGCTCGGCCTGATTTTCCTCGACATCGCCCGCACCGTTCAGGATCTCGCCGCGCTGGTCTAGCGCCTCTACCGGCCATGCGAACGTGACGCGTTCACTGTACCTTCCTCAACGGTTTGCGCGGGCCTTCTTTCTGGCGACGGATGAGATTATCGGCAGGCACGGCCTCGATGCCGTGCTGTCGCTGGCCGGGCTGGAGCGCTTTCACGACGCCCTGCCGCCGGATACGCTCGAACGCAGCTTCAGCTTCGCCGAGATGGCGGCGTTCAACCGCGCGCTGGAGGAGATGTACGGAATTCGGGGTGGGCGCGGAATGGCGCAGCGGATTGGCCGCGCCTGGGTCGCTCAGGGGTTCATCAACTTCGGAGCGTTTGCCGGAATGCGCGATCCGGCGTTCCGCGCGCTGCCGCGTCCGGCGCGGCTGGAGCTGGGGCTGCTGGCGCTGGCACACGTTTTCAACCAGTTCAGCGACCAGCAATGCGCGGTTTCCAGAACGAACGAGAGCTATCATCTGACGGTCGATCCGTGCGCGTTCGCATGGGAACGGCGGGCCGAAAAGCCGGTGTGCGCGGCCTTTGTCGGGCTGGTTCAGGAAACCGCCAGTCTGGCGTCGGGCGGGTACGAGTACGGCGTGCAGGAAATCCAGTGCCGGGCAACAGGCGCGGACGCCTGCGTATTTACGGTTTCCCTGCGCCCGCACGGGTGAGCCGCGATGGTCAGGAGGTCTGTGCCTCCTGCTTCCGCATCCACGCGTCGTAGTCCGCCTGTTCCACCAGCACACCTCCCTGCGCGTTGCTGCCGGTCAGCCGCCGGTTCGAGTCGAAGAAAAGCTCAAGCTCGACAGTCTGGCGACATTTGGAGCCGCGCACGAGCTTGCGAACCCAGTAAGTCGTGTTGTCGTCTGCCAGACTGAGATCGTTGTTGCGGTCAATACGCACGCGTACCACTTCATCGCAGCCGTTCGGACGGACGTAGAAGTACATTCCGGTTTTATCGCCCGATTCGCCGGCTGCCGGTTGCCCGCCTCCAAAGAGTCGTTTCAGAAAGTCCACTTCCGCCTCCCGGATAGGCTGAATACGGTTCGTTTATAACCTTTTTAAGGCCGCGCCCGCAACGAAACGGTCATAAGCCGCCGGAGCATAGTTGACTCATGCGAACACCTGTTCTGGAATGTGATAGTATGGTGGAAAGACTCTTTAGCAGGAGGCCGGTCGTGAGCGGTGACGCGCGGCAAAAGATTTATGCTTATCTAAAGCACTACATCGAGACTCATGGCTATGCGCCAACGGTACGCGAGGTCGGCGCTTATCTGGGCCTCAGCTACGGTTCGGCGCTGTATCATCTGAGATGGATGGAACGGCACGGGCAGATCAGGCGGAAGCGTGGCATCACGCGCGGTATCACGCTGTTAAGCGAAAAGCCGGTCGAACGGACGAAGCCGCCGGCCCGGCGTCGCGCGAAATCGCCGCGCCGGTGATGGCGGTTGTTACAATCGACGCGCCGCGCCGTTCGTCGCGCCCGCCGGGGAAGATTCTCACTGACGCGCGGCGGCGCGTTGCGCCACAATGCACCACCGGACACTGATGAGGATGGCTGATATGTTTTTACCACCTGTCATTGCGCTGCATATCCCCGATGGTTTTCTGAGCGTTCCGGTTGCCGCGTTCGGCTGGTTGCTGCTCGTGGCCGCGCTGGCGGCGGCGCTGCGGCAGACGCGCGCCCAACTGGGCGAGCGACAGGTTCCGATGATGGGTGTTATCGCCGCCTTTGTGTTTGCCGCGCAAATGATCAATTTCCCGGTCGCGGGCGGCACGTCCGGGCATCTGGTCGGCGGCGCGCTGGTCGCGATTTTGCTCGGCCCGTGGGCTGCCGTGCTGGTCATGACAAGCGTGATCGCCGTTCAGGCGCTGCTGTTTCAGGATGGCGGCCTTCTGGCCCTCGGCTTCAACGCCGTCAATATGGGCGTGCTGAGCGCGCTGGTCGGTTATACGGTCTTTCGGCAGCTCAGCCGTCTGGCGGGTGAGGACAGGGGCTACCTGCTGCGGGCGGGGATCGCCGCATGGGTCAGCGTCGAAGTTGCCGCCGCCGCGACGGCGCTGCAACTGGCGGTTTCGGGAACCTCGCCCCTGACGCTTGCGCTGCCCGCCATGCTCGGCATTCACGCCGCAATCGGCCTCGGCGAAGCCCTGATCACCGCCGGAGCGCTGGCATTTATCCGCCAGACGCGGCCCGATCTGTTACAGTCGCACACAGCGGCGGCGCGCGGATCGGGTTGGGTTGCCGCAGGACTGGTGATCGCGCTGGCGGTCGCGCTTGTCTCGCCGCTTGCCAGCTCCGATCCTGACGGTCTGGAACGGGTGGCGATTGATCAGGGATTTGAAGAACTGGCGCAGGAACCCGGTTACGAGCTGCTGCCGGACTACACGATTCCGTTTGTGGAACACGAGGCGCTCACCACGATCCTCGCCGGTGTGCTGGGCGTTCTGGCGGTCGCCGCCGTGACCTATGGCCTCGCTCGCTTTGTCCGGCGCGGCCAGAGCGTATGAATCCGGTTTTTCGGGAACGCTACCAACAAGGGACCACCGCGCTGCACCGGCTGGATGCCCGCGTCAAGCTGGTGATGGCGCTGCTGCTGGCGCTCGGCGTTTCACTGACGCCTGAAGGCGTCTGGCCTGTCTATGCTCTGCAATGGTGTTTGATCGCCGCGGTGGGCGCGGCCGGCGGCCTGAGCGCGTGGCGGCTTGGGCGCGCCGCCGCGGTTGCGCTGCCGTTCACGCTGGCCGCGGCGGCGCTGGTTTTCACCACCCCCGGCGAGCCGGTCGCGCGGGCCGGCGGGCTGGTCATCACCGGCGCGGGGCTGGCGCGTTTTCTCAGCATCGTTCTCAAAAGCTGGCTGGCGGTACAGGCCGCGCTGCTGCTGGCGATGACGACGCCGTTTGATGATATTCTGGCGGCGGCGCGGAGTTTGAAGGTTCCCGACACGCTGGTCGCAATCGTCGGCTTCATGTATCGCTATCTCTACGTGCTGGTTGACGAAGCGCAGTCGCTGCTACGAGCGCGGGCAGCGCGCAGCGCCGCGCTTCCCGGCAAACCCTCCGGCGGCAGCCTGCGCTGGCGGGCGCGGGTCGCGGGCGGCATGGTTGGCAGCCTGTTTCTACGAAGTTTTGAACGCAGCGAGCGCGTCTATGCAGCCATGCTCTCTCGCGGGTATGATGGGCGGCTGCGCGGTTTCGCGCCGCCCCCGCTGGACTGGCGTTCGGCGGGCTGGGCGGCGTTACCCGTGCTGCTGATGGCCGTTACCGTCGTGCTGGCCTTCGTTTTTCGGAGCAGCGCATGAGTCACCACTCAATCGAGGTCGATGGCCTGTGCTATCGCTATCCCGATGGGCGCGTAGCGCTGGAAAATGTGTCTCTGCACGTCGCGCCGGATGAAAAAGTCGCGCTCGTCGGCCCGAACGGCGCGGGCAAATCGACGCTGTTGCTGCATCTCAACGGCGTGCTGCGCCCTGCCGCGGGCAGCATCCGCGTTGCCGGCCTGCCGCTGGAAGACCGGCATCTGGGGCAGATTCGCGCCGCCGTCGGCCTTGTGTTCCAGAATCCCGACGATCAACTCTTTTCGACCCGCGTTTACGACGACGTGGCCTTTGGCCCGCTGCACCTCGGTCTGGATGAAGCTGAGGTGCGCGCCCGCGTAGCTACGGCGCTGGACGCGGTGGGCATGAGCGCTTACGCGGATCGTTCCAGCTATCACCTGAGCATGGGGGAGAAAAAACGCATCGCCATTGCGACGGTGCTGAGCATGTCGCCGCAAATTCTGGTGCTGGACGAACCGACGGCCGGCCTCGACCCGCGCGCGCGGCGGCAGTTGATCGGTCTGCTGCGCGGGCTTGAACAGCAGACGATGCTCATCAGCACCCATGATATGCGGCTTGTAAGCGAGTTATGTTCCAGAACCATTGTGTTGGATGGCGGCCACATCATCGCCGATGGCCCAACGCAGGTTATTCTCAGCGATGATGCGCTGCTGGAGCGTCACGGGCTGGAACGGCCTTGAATAACCCGGGTAAGATTGGCATCATTGAAAGCGTCTATTCGTCAGACGCTGCTAATACGCATGGTAAACATGCTGGCGCTGCGCCCAAACCGGGCGGGCGTCAGCTTGTCCTATTGCGTCAGGCGGCGTTAGAGGTAGATTTCAGGATGCGAGGGTACGATGAGCGATACATTCAACCTGATCACGGCACTCGCGAATGAGCGTCATATGCTGTACCGGCTTGCCGCTCGCCAGCACCTGACCCCAGACCAGCAGAATCGACTGAACCAGATCGACAACCAGCTTCCCGTCCTCTGGGACCAATACCGGCGGGAACTTGCAGGCCGCTATCGCCCCTATACCACATCGTCAAGCAACGACCAGCAAGCTGCGTAACCGCCACAGGGCTGAGCATGAAAGCTCAGCCCTGTTTGTTTTTCCGTTCCCGTTCCAGCAGCGCGCGCTTGCGATTGATCCCCCAGCGATATCCACCCATGCCGCCATCGCCGCGCACGACGCGGTGGCACGGAATGACGACCGCGACCGGGTTGGTGGCGCAGGCGCGGGCGACGGCGCGGGCCGCATTTGGCTGGCCGAGCGCCGCAGCGATCTCGCGGTAGCTGCGCGTTTCGCCGGCGGGAATGCGCTGGAGTTCCTGCCATACGCGCCACTGAAAAGCCGTCGCCCGCACGTCGAGCGGCAGGTCGGCGTGGGGTTCCTCGCCTTCCAGCCGGGCGAGAATCGCCTCGACCCACGGGCGGAAGCCGTCATCGTCGCGGATGAGGTCTGCGGCGGGAAATTCCTCGCGCAGCGCCTGCGCCAGCACGTCATCGGCATCGCCCAGAAAGACGCACGCCACGCCCCGATCCGTCGCGGCGACCAGCAGCCGCCCAAGCGAGCTATCGACGATGGTGTAGCCGATCCGCTGCCCTGCGCCGCCGCGCCGGTAGGTCGCCGGAGACATGCCCAGCGCGGAAGCCGGCGCGCCGTCGTAAATCACGCTCGGAGAATTGAAACCGGCATCATAAAGCGCATCGGCGACCGTACCGGCCTGCTTCAGTTGGGCCTTGAACCGGCCTACCCGCGCCGCCTCGACGTATTGCCTGGGACTGAGGCCGGCGACGCGCTTGAATACCCGCTGGAGATGGTAGGGGCTGTAGCCGGCTTCCCGGCCCAGCGCCGCCAGCGTCAGCGGGCGGTCGAGATGCGCCTCGATATAACGGCAGACGCGCTCGACGACTTCGGCTTCATGCGCGACGGCCTGCGGGCGGCAGCGCTTGCAGGGCCGGTAACCCGCCGCTTCGGCCGCTTCGGCGTCGGGATAAAACACCACATGCTCGCGACGCGGTTTGCGCGCGGGGCAGGATGGGCGGCAGTAAATGCCGGTGGATGTTACGGCGCAGACGAACTGCCCATCGTAACGAGCGTCTCTTTCGACCATCGCCCGCCAGCGCACGTCGTCGCTGAGCGCGTTCATCAGGGGCATTTCAACGCTTCTTTCCACGAATTTCCTCCTCAGCCGGACACACGGGGCCGAGCGACAACCCGATTGCTGCTCCTAGCATAGACCGGAAGCGCCGGGTTGTCGCTCGGATTCTTGCGTCCAATGTGCCGTGATTCGCGGGCGATCAGCAGTTGAGCCTGCCCGTGCAAGTCAGATGATGCGCGGCGGCCCATACGGGTCGGGAGGGTCAAACGGCGGTTTTCCGGGCGTTTCGGGGGTGACGACTCTCCCCGCTAAAGCGGGGAGCTTCCCAGAGCACGCTCGCCGTGACCGGCCACGTTACGC
>QGUR01000195.1 GCA_003242205.1 Chloroflexota bacterium
CTCCCTTGGAAACAGCGAATGATCGGCGTTGCGCAGAGCGTCCAACGTCAACGCGCGACTCATTATACATGGGATAGCTGCTGGTTCCGGGAATTACCTCTGGCCTACATCTGGGCTGCGCCGAACGCCTGCGCCAGCACCAGACTGAGCGTGAAGACGCCGCAGGCGAACAGCAGGGCCAGCGCCAGACCGCCGAGAAAGATCGACAGGCAGCCGCGCGCCGTGCCAAAGTCGTAGGCATCGCCTGTCAGCTTGCCCGCCCAGACTAGCGTGCCGATCGTGAATGCCAGCGAAACGAGTGAAAACGCCGGGTTGAACGTATCGCCATCGTTTAGAAAGGCCGGCAACAGAGAGATCACCGTGGAAATCGGGACCAGCACGGTGAAGTACAGGGTCGTGCGGCGAATGAGGCCGACCAGCGTGCCTTCTCCGCCCATGACGGTCGTTGCCACCAGATGAACGGCTCCGTCCGTCAGCAACAGCATGATCGCGCTGATAAGGGCGTAAAGAATGCCATAGAGACCGGCGAGGGGCAGCGATATATTGGCCGTGGTCAGGCCCTCCAGTCCCATTATGCCGGGCACGACATTGCCTCCGCCGGCGGCCATGCCGGCAAGGATGAATTCGACCAGCGCCTGCAGGGCAACCAGCGTCGTGACGAAGGCAATCGCGCCGTTGACCAGCCCGTAAATGCCGAGGTCCAGCAGCGCCGGGCCCCAGTCCTGATCCTGCGTTTTACGCTTTCTACGCGCCCGCCCGCTTCCACCATCGCCGCCGCTCAGACGATCCAGCAGCGCATCGCGCGCTTCGGGGTCGCTCAGGGTTGCGACTGCGCCGCGCGCCCCTTGCCCGGTCAGGTCTATGGCCATGTTCAGAAATACCGAATCCTGCGCCAGATACGGGTTTGCGTCGAGCGCTTTGGCCATCATCTCGACTGCTTTCACCGCATCCTGACGGACATGAAAATCGAGCGCGCGGTCGAAATAGCTTTTGGCCCGTTCGATGTTACGCTTCGAAACCGGTTTGGCGGGCGCTTCGTCGCGGCTGCCGGTTTCTTCCAGGGGCGAAAGCAGCGATTCCAGACTGGTTTCCGGCGGCGCGGCTGGCGTCGTTTCAGGCGCGGCATTCGCCTTGATGTAGCGCCCGGCCTTGTAGGCCAGCTCGCGTAGTGCCGGGTCGGGGTCGTTCCTGTAAACTTCCGCCAGCGGGCGCAAGGCAGCCGGGTCCTTTTGCTTGCCAAGCGCGATGATCGCCTGACGGCGCACTTGTGGATCAGCGCTGCGTAGCTGCTCGACATACAGATCCAGCATCTTTTCAGGCTCCCCGGTGATTCTCCCCGGCACAACACGCCGGCAGCCACTGCCGCGCCTTGTGCGTAACACGAATAAGAGTCAACTTAGCATACTGTAACTATTCGCGAGAAACCGATAAGACAGCCGCCATAAATCGCATGGGCTGTCTTACCGGCCTGATCGGGCGCTACAGAGGAAATTCGGGGAAGATGCTGGACAACACGTGGCCAAGCACCAGATAAACCAGATAGGCAATCGCGCCGTTAGCGACCACGAGGACGATGGACGCGACGATTACCGAGATACAGCCGCCGCCGGAACTGAACTTATAGGCTTCGCCGATCCGGTCGCCGATTTTGATGAAAGCGAACAGCGAGTACAGCGCCAGAATACCGCCGACCAGAAGCATTCCAACCGGAAAGCCGTGGCTGATGAACAGCCAGATGCTGACGAACGTGATGGCAAACACGATCAGCATGAAGCGGTTGAAATAGGAAATCAGCCTGTACATCAGGTAGCGCAGCGTGCCGGTCCCGCCCAGATAGCGCGTCGCGCTGACATGAATGGCGACGCATTGCACCATCAGGCTGAGCAGGCCGCTGATGAGAAACGTGGCCGCCAGAACCAACAGGGCGGTCGCGTCGAGCGCACTGACAAACTCCGCCAGCTTAATGAGCACTTCATTCGATTCCGCCTCGCCATTCCCGACCAGCGCGAGCCAGTTACGCAGGCTTTCCCCGAGGACGAAGAAGAGCAGCAGCGGCCCGGCGGTCACCAGAAGCGAGAACAACGTCAGATCGAGGCTGACTGCCGTCCAGCGGAAGCTGGTTACCTCTTTGATGTGTTCGGCCAGAGCAACCTGCGCTTTGCGCTCTTCTGAAGAACGCACGGCCTGGCTGGCCCGGTGATCGTCCTGCAACGCCTGAACCAGATCGGCCTCGTCGCAGTTGAGCAGACTGGTCGCCAATCCGAGAAAGAACGTGTCTTTGATCAGTTGCGGATTGTGCTGGTAGGCTTTCTTCACGCTCCGGATGGCTCTGGCGATGTCGCCATGGGTCTGAAAACTGAGCGCGTCCTCAATGGCGGCTCTGGCCGCGCGCTCTGCGCGTTCGGATACCGGCCGCGGCGCATCGACCAGCGCCGGAGAAGCCGGTTCATCTATGGTTTGCGTGACCTGAGAGGCGCTTTCACTCTGCTGTCCGGCCTGCGCTTTGATGTATCTTCCGGCGCGTAACGCCAGCTCGCGCAACTCCTGATCGGTTTCGCGCCGGTAAACCTCCGCCAGCGGCTTCAGCGCCGCCGGCTGCTTCGACCGGCCAAGCGCGATGATCGCCTGCCGCCGCTGCTCGATATCGGCGCTGTCAAGCAACCGCACATATTCCTGAATCCCCACACCCTGCATCCTGAACCTCAATCATCTCATGCTCTCGCTCTCCATTATGCATGAAGATTGGATAAACGAGGCTTAGGTTTTCTAAAAGCAGAACAACCCTACCACAAGCAAAGTGAGGAATGGCACGGAGAAGGCAGCCAGACTGGAGTTAGCCCCGCAGCGGAACCTTCAAGAGCGGCGTGTATTCAGCGCCCTGAGGGGTGAGAACACTGGAATAGAGGACAAACTCTGAAACCGGAAACGCCTCGCTCTGGAATTGCTCGTAGCGCTGGAGAAACCGGGAGACTTCGCGCTCCACCCGCGGCAGGCGCAGACGAGCCAGCGTGATGTGTGGAGTAAAGGGGCGATCCTCTTCCTCAAACCCGGCTGCAAGGACAGCGCGCTCTACCTGCCCGTAGAGAACCTGCAGCGCGGGCGGCGATTTGACGCCCACCCACAGGACGCGCGCCGGTTTGCGACCGCCGGACGGAAAACAGCCGACGCCGCGCAGCGACAACTCGAACGGATCGGCCTTCACAAGCTCTAGCTGTTTGCGGATGACCGGCAGGCGGTCTTCCGCGATGTCGTCGCCCAGAAAGCGCAGCGTCAGATGGTAGGCCGAACGCCTGACCCAGTTTGCGCCGGGGATGTCGGCGCGTAGCGCTTCCAGTTGGTTTTTCACGGCGTCAGATAGATCAATCGCGATAAACAGTCGCATGGCGGCTTATCTTTAGTTTGCCCCAATCTCTGCTAGAGTATAACAGGAAGCCCGCGAATCCTCCGGAGGATATGATGCCCGACGCTCGTTCAACCCTGCTTGTCTATAACACCGCCGACCGCCTGCTGCGCGGCGATCTGTTTCATACGGTCACGACCGAGGATGTCCTGCGTGACCTGTCCGGCTATCCGGCGGACTGGCCGATTGTCGGCGTGGGAACTACGAACTGGTTGATGCGAAACGGCGAGGTCATTCCCGACGGCACGGCGGGCAAACCGCGCTTTCTGTGGACCGACCCGGAAAGCGATCCGCTAGGGCGCATTCTCGATGTTTGCTGGAGGACACCGGCGGACGAAGGCGCGGTGCTGGTCACACCGCGCGTCGACAGTAACGACCGGCAGGCCAATTTCCCCTTCCTCGTGGTGGCGGTCTGCAATCCCGAAACCGCGCTCATCTGGCGGGTAAACGATCTGCCCAACCTGCACGAATGGCTGGTCGGGCAACTGGCCGCCAATAATATCGGCGTCGCTGGCGTTCAGGTCAAAGCCCGGTGTCGCCACGTTCGCACGACCGATGCTTACAACGTGCCGTTAAGCGGCATGGATCTAAGCAAAGGTTACGTCGGCGAGCAGCACTTCCGGTTTGGGGAATATGGCGACAGCGACTGGATTTTCAACGGCGCGTACACCGGCAATCCGTCGCTGCATCCGTTCATCTCGGTTCCGGGCGTGCCGCTGCACCTGCACGGTTATCGCCCGGCGGAGGAAGATGGCGGGCATATCGTGGTTGCAGAAGTGGCCGAGGCAGTCGTGACGGTCTGGCCGCTGGATGACATGTTCATGAAACTGCACAACGTGTCGAAAGCGATGAACCCGGTCAAGACCGTCTGACGCGGCGCTTTATCCCCGTTCGGGCTGCGGCGGGCGGGCATAGAGCCACCAGTAGATGTCGCGGGGATACACCTCCTGAAGCTGCGCGTCCCACAGAAAGTCATCGCTTTGCGTATAGCGGCGCAGGTTGGCATCGACCCGCCGCATCTTCGCCGCCAGATCGTTGTTCGGGATACCGGCCTCGTCAATCGCGTGCCAGAGTTCCTGAACAATCGTGCGGCGTAGCGCCTCAGGCAAATAGACGCGCGCGCATAGTTTCGGATCGTCGCGGCATTCCTCGAAGAAATGTTGCATGGCATCCAGACGTGAGTGCGCCTCGCGCACCATCTTTTCGTCATAGTGCCGCCGCCATTCGCGCCGCGTCTGCTCGTGCTGGTTTTCGGCTGCCTGCAGGATTTCACGCTGTTCGGGCGTGAGTTGTTCCCAGAACGCGCGCAGCCGCCGCAGCCGCATCAGGAGCGCGCCGACCGTCAGGCTTGCCATGCGGCTGAAGCTGAAGAACCCGCCGCCCGCGCGGCCATAGAGTTCGTTGCCGCGCACGTAGTCCTCAAGACTCTGGGCCATCGCCCGCGCTTCCTTCAGGTCCTCATCAATGGAATACGTCTGTTCCGGCATGCCATCTCCTTTTGCATTCGCAACCAAGTGTAACGCCCGGCAGCAGGTTCCGACCACTCCGGAAGAAACAAAAAACGCCCCTCGCAAGGGGCGTAAATACACTCGTCTGCCGAATTACTGAGCCGTACTTGCGCTGGCCGGTTCATCCGTCAGCAGTTCTTCGATCATGAAATTCGGCTGGGTGAGTACCCGGTGTACAGGGCATCTGCCCGCAATCTCCAGCAGCCGTTCACGCTGCTCATCGGTCAGTGGGCCGTGAAAAACCATACGCTGCCGCAGCTCGTTGACGACATCGGATTCGCCGGAGTAGGCGGGATACTCGTCTTTCTTGAACTTCTCTATGGTGACGTCGATTTCCACGCCTTCCAGCGGCCAGCCCTTACGCTGGGCATACATGCGCGCGGTGATCGCGGCGCACGCCCCCAGCGCGCCCAGCAGCATCTCCATCGGCGTAGGGCCGACGTCGCTGCCACCGGAGTCTACCGGCTCATCGGCGACCCAGACGTGATTCCGCGTTGCGATCGTCGTCTGATACGACCCATCCAACCGAACCTTTACGTTACGCATTTTTCTCTCCAAACACGCGCGATACTACCATATAGACGCGCGTTTATTCGAGAATCTTACCGCGCCGGCTGTTTGAAGCGGCGTACGCCCTGATAATGCGGGTTGCCCTGCACTTCGCGCCAGCGCGTTTCCCCGCCATCCGTGTGCCACTCCACGGCGTACATGCCGTCGATGTCCTGATATGAAAGAACGGGCGGCATCATCAGCACCTGGCGCAGCACACCGATCAGTTCCTTGCTTTCCTTGCTCGTGCGTAGCAGGAAATACTTGCCCGGCTGCCACTCGAACGTAACAGGCATGTCATACCAGCGGCCTTCCATTCTGAAAGGCGGCGTGTGTTTGGTGCAGGTCATGAAGATGTTCTGCAGGCGGTGCTTCCACAGGGTCTGGTTTACCCGCTCTTCGATGTAATAAGGACGTTGTTCCGGCGTGCTGTAAAACCACGTCCTCGAATCTGTCGTCATGAACGAGCCTCCGCATAGCGCTGTTGAGATTGTGACAAGTGTAACGCAAAAGCGGCAGAGTCTCTATAGTGGCTGTTTGCGCCCGTAGCAGAAGCAGGGCTGCCGTACTCGCGCCTGCCAGCGCACTAAAGATGAGCGCACAGGTTGGGAAATCCCTTCCAACCCGTGACAAAAACGCAGATGCGCTGCGTTCATTGTAGCTGCAAGCGCATCTGCGTTCGTTGGTGATTTCGTGGTCTGGCGGCTTAGTCGCCGGCGGTTTGTTCAGAAAGCTCGCCCTCAATCGGCTCCAGTTCGCCGGCGCGCTCTTCCAGCCAGTGTGTCGCGCTCAGGGCCGCGGCTACCCCTTCGCCCGCGGCGGTCGCCGCCTGTCGCCAGATGCGATCCCGAATTTCACCGGCAGCGAACACACCATCGACGTTCGTCCGCATCAACTGGTCAACCAGCACATAGCCGTCGGCGTCGGTCGCAATCTGGCCCTTGAACAGCCCGCCGTTCGGGTCGTAACCGATGAAGATAAAGACACCATCGGTCGGGTATTCGGTCACTTCGCCGGTTTTTACGTTACGCAGCGTCACCGACTTGACGACGCCATGCTCGTTGGCATTGATCGCCTCGACCACGCTGTCCATGATGTAGCTGATCTTGGGATTGGCGCGTGCCCGCGTCTGCAATGCCGTGCTGGCGCGGAAAGTATCGCGCCGGTGAATGACGGTCACATCGGCGAATTTGGTCAGGAACAGCGCTTCCTGCAGCGCCGAATCCCCGCCGCCAACCACCACGACTTTCTTGCCGCGGAAGAAGAAGCCGTCACAGGTCGCGCAGTAGCTCACGCCACGGCCAACATACTCGCGCTCTCCGGGAACGCCCAGCTTGCGCGGGTCAGCTCCGTTGGTCGCGATGATGACATCGGCGACGAACGTTTCGCTGGCCGTCGTGACGGTAAACGGCGAGCCGGTGCTCAGATCGACATCGGTCACGACATCGTAGACAAACTCCGCGCCGAAGCGCTCGGCCTGCTGCTTCATCCGCTCAACCAGTTCAGGACCGGTGATCCCTTCCGGAAAGCCGGGGAAATTATCGACTTCGTGGGTTGTGGCGATCTGGCCGCCGAACTGAGGCCCGGTGATGACAACCGTGCTGAACTGGGCGCGGGCTGTATACAAGGCTGCCGACAGCCCCGCAGGCCCAGACCCAATAATCAATACTCGAACTCTACGCATGCTCAATCCATACCCCGTATGTCAAATGTCGCTGCTAACGCCCGGAACACTCATTCCGCGGGTGGCCGGTTTTCGTAATCTGCTGCCAGAAGCCCGCTGGTTTCTGCGCGAATGATCGACATCAATGCCTGAAATTCCTCATTGCAGTCGGGACAACAGCGCAGATGCTCCTCGACAGCTGGCAGGATTTCACGCAAATTGGCCCCGCTGTTTACCAGTTCAACCAGACAATCGAATTGTTCACAGCAGGTTTCACAATCAATACATTCGTCCTGATGGGCAGAAAAAATGGCCGTTAGCAGCCGGTTCACGCGCTCTTCCTGAAATGACATTTCGCGTGCTCCCAATCCGGTTAATCTCACTATTATGACGCTTACTAAGGGAAGAATCTTACCGCAAACCCGGCGGTAAATTACAATGCGTTTTAAGTTGCCCGACGCGACCCCATGCGCCGAAGCGGGGCGGTCATGGCCGCCCCTACAGGCTGACGATACGCCGGACGACGCGCAGTTGCTTGGGAAACAGCGGCAGAAAGGCGGCAAACGACTGGTAGCGTCCGGTCGCCGCTTCGTCACGATAGCGCCGTAGCACGCGCACCGTCGCGGGGAGCAGCGCCACGCCATAGACTTTCGTCTCCATCAGCACGAAGGCATTGGCCTCCCGCTCGCTAACGTGTTCTTCCAGATAGAGGGCGACCAGACCGGAAACGAACAGATTGGCAAACTGCGCCTGCCATGTGGGATAGGCGCGGGCGTAATCCTCGCTCACCGGCAGCGCGGTCTTTGAGGCCGCGGCCACGCGCTCGGCGTGCGTGTTCAGGAAGGGCGTCAGCGCCAGCCGGATGTAGCACGCCAGCGCCGCGCGGATCACATACGCCGGATCGTCGTCGAACGGCCATGGCGGGTTATCGCCCCATGCAATGCGCGGCGGCGTGATGCTGACCAGCGAACGACCGGCGCGCACGGCCACCTCCTGATCGGACGGCTGGCCAATGTTGGGCACGAAAATCAGGTCTTCAGGGATGGCCCCCAGAAACGGCGCAAGGAACGGCTTGAAAGTAACGCCCTCCAGCGCCCGGCGCGCGGCGTTGATGCTGGTCTGCCACGCAGCGTCTTGCGATTGCAGCCAGCTATCAAGCGCTGCCGTACGCACCAGATCGCGCAGCGCGTCTGGCCAGCCTGGGGGAACCCACGATGGCAAAGCGCGGTCTTCCAGACCGGGCCATGTGAACCGGGTCGCCAGCGCGAACAGGGCTTCGGCAGGCGCGCCCCTGTCAATCAGCGCCTGCAAGACGCGCAAGGCGCTGTGCTGGCGATAGGGC
>QGUR01000196.1 GCA_003242205.1 Chloroflexota bacterium
TTCTCAAACGTGCTTTAGACCCGCGTTTGCCCCCGTGGAGGGCCTTTGGGGCACCTTTGGGCCGGATTAGCCACAATTGTGCCGAGCTCGGGCAAATATCCGCGCCGGAAATCACGCCGAACTCGTGTTCGTACTTGCCGTTTGCGCTGAACGCATCCGGAATCGGGTCGGGTTCCGGAGCCGGGTTGGAACGGCGTTCGGCGTTAATCGGCAACTGGAGTTGCTCCGGGTTTTCCTGTGCAAAGTAGTGCTCTTCGAGCGCACCCGCGACTGCGTCCGGCAGCGACATAACGCGGTTTGGCCCCATGCCGATCGAGCGCGATCCGCCGATGCCCTGAAGCTGGTCGATGATGAGTTTCAACATCTGCCGCCGGTTGACCGGCGCTACCGAACGCAGTTGCAGCGAGATCAAACGGCCCAGCCCATCCGCGTCTGCCTGAAGGTCGCTGCCTGCCTTGCCCGGCGCGGTGATAAAGACCTCGAACGGATTGCCGTTCTCGTCGCTGTTCATGGTGATGTACGCCTTGCCGAATGGCGTCTGGCAGCTCACCGTCACGCCCGTCAGTTTCTTCGGGCGCGGGTAGACGCGGTGCGGCGTCGCTACCTGAGACTGATCGGCGGACTCAGCCGGCGCGGCTGCCGGTTCCTCTTTCTTGAGCATCAGTACCTGTTCGTCGCGGCTGCCATCGCGGTAGATCGTGCCGCCTTTGCAGCCCAGTTCGTACATCAGTTCATAAAGCTGGCGCGTCTGCTCGACGGTGTACTCTTTGGGCAGGTTCGCGGTCTTTGAAATGCTCGAATCGACCCAGCGCTGGATTGCCGCCTGAACGCGCACGTGCTCTTCGGGCGAAAGGTCCATGGCGGTGACGAAATAATCGGGCAGTTTGGTTTCGCCGGGATGCTGCTCGAACCATTCCTTCACCAGCGGAACCTGTTCTTCGTGCAGGCCAAGCCGGCTCTTGCGATAGTAGACCCACGAGAAGAACGGCTCGATGCCGGTGGAAGTGTTGACCATGGTTCCTGTCGTGCCCGTCGGCGCTTGCGTCAGCAGCGTGACGTTGCGGATGCCGTGGGTGCGAACCTTCTCGCGGATGTCTTCAGGCATGTTCTGCATGAAGCCGCTCTGGACGAACCGTTCGCCGTCAAAGTTGGGGAAAGGCCCTTTTTCCTGCGCCAGTTCTATCGAGGTTTCGTAGGCGGCGCGGGCCATGAAGCTGTAAAGCTTGTCGATGAATTCAACCGACTCGGGGCTTCCGTAACGGATGCCCAGGCGAATCAGAAGCTCGGCCAGCCCCATGTTGTTCAGGCCGACGCGGCGCTCGCCAAGCTGTTGCTGCCTGTTTTCCTCGAAGAAGTAGGGCGTTGCGTCGATGACGTTGTCCAGAAAGCGCGTGGCATAGCGCGTCGCCTGATCCAGCATTTCCCAATTGACGTCGTGCTTTTCTGCGTCGTAAAAGCGGGACAGGTTGATCGCGCCCAGATTGCAGACCGACCACGCGGCAAGGCTTTGCTCGCCGCATGGATTGGTGCAGATCAGCGGGTTGAAGTACCAGCTATTGCTCATCTTGTTCGAGCGCTCGCCGAACCACACGCCCGGTTCGGCGCTGGCCCAGGCGCTTTCGATGATCGCGTTCCAGATCTCGCGGGCTTTGACCGTGCGGTAGTGGATGACGCGGCGGCCGCTGGCGATCCACTTTTCAAGGTCGCCGTCCCACACTTCGTCGTAGTCCGGTTCGCTGGTATCGGGGAAAACGAGATCCCAATCGTCGTCCTTCTTCACCGCTTCCATCAGCTTGTCAGACACATTGACGCTGATGTTGGCGTTGGTAATCTGGCCCGCGGTGCGCTTGCTGTTGATAAAATCGAAGATATCCGGATGCCAGTCGTTGAGGATGAGCATCAGGGCGCCCCTTCGCGACCCACCCTGCTCGATAAGACCCGTTACGAAACTGTAGAGCGCGCCCCAGGAAACCGAACCGCTGGAACGGCCGTTGACGCCCTTGACGAAAGCATGGCGCGGGCGCAGCGTGGAAATGTTGATGCCGACGCCGCCACCACGTGACATGATTTCGGTCATGCGGTGCAGCGTGTCGATGATGCCGCCGCGCGAGTCGCGGGGGGAGGGGATCACGTAGCAATTATAGAATGTGAGCGCCTGATCGGTGCCGGCGGCGGCGAGAATGCGACCGGCTGGCACGAATTTCCAGTCGTCCAGTAGCCAGCGGAAGCGTTCGCGCCACACCTGCTGGAGTTCCGGCGTTGGTTCGACCGCGGCAATGCCCGCGGCGACGCGATCCATCATCTGGCTCGGATCGGTCTCCAGCGGCTTGTCGACATGTTCCAGATCGCGGGTGACCGTTTCGCCATCCAATAGTTCAATCGTCACCTGCGGCAGGTTGATGGCTGTGACCGTGCCGATTTCGCGCTGGCCTGTCGCTGAATCGACGACCACGATCACCGTGTCACCTACGGTCAGCGTCGAGCGTGTCATGTCCTTCTGGGCGTAGCGGTCCAGGAAAATCTTATAGCCTAATTGATGCAGGGCATTGCGTTTTTCGGCTGGTTTTTGAACCATAGCGCCTGTCCTTGTAATTAAAGTTGAAATAGATAAGCAGTAAGAAAGACCGCTAACTGACAAAGATAGAAAAACAGCACAACCCCGGCACGCCTATTGCGAGCTTTTGCGTCCGTGTTTTGAGCTGTTTAGCCGTGTCCTAGAAATGCCTTGACGTGTGCTGCGTCAGGCCCTGATGTCGGTGTCCGGTACTTTAGCATGTGCCGGACCCTTTGACAACCAATGCGGTGCGCGATTCTTGGTTAGAATCCGGTTGCATGGCGACCCAGTTATCCCATACAAACCCACAGTTCCCACACCGGCGGATGCGCGCCACTTGTTGGCTGTCCTCGCCCCTGGTGAAGCCTGGCGTCATATCCTGAACCTGGAAAAAGCAGGAAAGACAAAAGGGCCGGACAGTCATGCGACCTGTCCAGCCCTGCAGGTGCGAATCGTTAGCGACGCTTGCGTAAGAACGTCGGAATTTCGATGTCCTCGTCGTACACACGCGCGCTGAAATCGGACTGCTGTCGCGCGGGCGACTGCGTGGACGGGCGCGCCGGCTCCTGCGAGGATGGCTGCGTGGGGGCAGGCTGAGCAGGCTGCGCCGTCTGTGGCTGGTTGCTTTGCTGGCTGGCCGGGCGTGCAATCGGGCGGTAGACGGGCTGCTCCATCTTGCGCGCCACGCGGCTTTGTTCGAAGCCGGTCGCGATCACGGTGATGCGAACCTCGTCGCCCATGCTCTCATCGATCTGCGCGCCGAAGATCATGTTGACTTCGGGATGCGCGCTCTCCTTGATGAGCGCCGCCGCTTCGTTGACTTCAAACAGGCTCAGATCGGGCCCGCCGGTGATGTTGAAGAGAATGCCACGTGCGCCGTCAATCGTCACGTCGAGCAGGGCGCTGCTGATGGCCGCTTCCGCTGCGCGGCGGGCGCGGTCGTCACCTTCGGCGCGACCAACCGCCATCAACGCCGCGCCGCCCTCGGACATGATGGTGCGGACGTCGGCGAAGTCGAGGTTAATCAACGCCGGGACGGTGATGAGTTCGGAAATGCCCTGAATACCTTGCCGCAGCACGTCATCGGCCAGAGAGAAGGCTTGCTGAAGGCTGGCGCGTTTGTCAGCAATCTGGAGCAGACGGTCATTCGGGATGACGATGAGGGTATCTACCTGGCTTTTCAACGCTTCAATACCAGCTTCGGCGGTTTGCTGGCGTTTCTGGCCTTCAAACGTGAACGGGCGCGTGACCACACCAATGGTGAGCGATCCCAGTTCCTTGGCGATTTGCGCGATCACCGGAGATGCGCCAGTACCCGTGCCGCCACCCATACCGCAGGCGATGAAGATCATGTCTGCGCCGCGCAGGACTTCATACAATTCATCCGCGCTTTCTTCAGCGGCTTTGCGGCCAATCTCCGGATTACCACCCGCACCGAGGCCGCGTGTCAGCTTGTCGCCAATGCGGACACGGGTTTTGGCCTTGGAGAGCATAAGCGCCTGGTTATCGGTGTTGACAGAGATGAAATCAACGCCGCCGAGGCCTTCGTCGATCATTCGGTTGACTGCGTTGCCGCCACCACCGCCGACTCCCACGACCTTAATTTGTGCGAAGCTTTCCCCTATGGCGAACTCTTCCATCGTCAACCCTCTCTAAAAAAGCCGTCTGAGCCTTAACGTGGGATTAATAGCCCTAATTTTATACCGATCCCGTTCCGGCGCAACTACTACCTGTCGTCCTCCGGTAGGAGGCGGCGCAAAAAACCGCTCAAAAGATGGCCGAGCTTTGCCGCCACTGACGCGCCGTTGCTTTCAGACTGAATTGGATGCATGGTGTCCATTTGCAGGCCCAGCCGAAGCAGGCCCACACTTGTGCTGTATGCCGGGCTGCGAAGGGCATCGGCCATGCCGGTCAGGCGTTCGGGCCGGGCGATGCGTACCGGCATGGCGAGCGTTTGCTGTGCCACTTCCCGAATGCCGGGCAGCAGAGAGCATCCACCCGTGAGGACAGCGCCGGCGCGCAGCAGGCCATCATAACCGGAGCGTTTGATTTCTTTCCCTACCCGCTCGAAAATTTCCTCGACGCGCGCCTCGATGACATAAGCCAGATCGGCGCGGCGGGCTTCCATCGGCATGCCTTCGCCGAAGGGCTGCACGATCAGCGTTTCCAGCGGGTCAACTGCCCGGGGCAGGGCATGGCCGTGCTGGATTTTGACCGCTTCGGCGTCCTCAAAGGGGATACGCATCCAGTGCGTGATATCGTTGGTGACCAGATCGCCGCCGATGGGAATGACCGCCGAATGCCAGACAGTGCCTTCGATGAAGATGGCCATGTCCGTCGTGCCGCCGCCGATGTCGACCAGCACCACGCCCATTTCGCGCTCCTGATCGGTCAGCACGGCATCGCCAGACGCGAGCGGGTTAAGGATAAACCGGTCGACGTAGACGCCCGCGCCTTCGACCGCCTGCTCCAGATTGGCGATGCTGGTCGATGACGCGGTGATGATGTGAACCTCGACTTCGAGGCGAAAGCCATGCATGCCGATGGGGCTGCGCACGCGATCCTGCCCGTCCAGCGAGTAGGTACGCGGAATGACGTGCAGCACTTCGCGGTTATGCGGAATGGCGATGGCCCGCGCAGCGTCAATCGCTTTATCGAGGTCGTCTATCTGAACGCCACGCTGCCCGGCGATGCCAGTGACGCCGCGGCTGTTGATGGAAGCGATGTGATGTCCGGCGACACTGACAAACGCGCGGCTGATGTCGAAGCCGCTGCTACGCTCGGCCTTGTGAACCGACGCGGAAATCGAAGCGGTCAGTTGGCTGATATCGGTCACGATACCTTTTCTCATCCCGCGGCTTGGCTCGATGCCGGCCCCGACGATGAAGATATCGTCGGGGCGTACTTCGCCGACGATGGTGCACACTTTTGTCGTGCCGATATCAATACCGACAACCAGTTCCCGCATGAGTCGTTACTGCCCTCCGGGGCATCCGCTAATCAGTTCGCAATAAAACGGCGCATCAGGGTTAACGACATTGATCACGCTTGGCTGAATGCTCCGTGCCTGCAAGTTTGCAACAATAGCATTGTAAATCAAAATCTTTTCGGGCATGTCCGTGCCAACGCCAAACCACGCATCCCAGCCGCGCTCGTCTTTGATACCAAGACCGTTGTCCGGGTGATAACGTAAGAGTTTTTCCTGCGGCAGCAGTTCCTGAAGCTGAAGCGCGCCGTTCACGACATCGACCGGGATTCTGACTTCCGGCGATAACGGGCCGTCCGTCACGGTATCGGCCAGCACGCGCACCAGATCAGGCCGATCTTCCCACTGGCGCATGACGCGCCCTTGCAGGTCGATCCAGGTCGCCAGGCCGGCCTGTTCCCACACCAGCGCGGGTTCGCGCTCCTGAATGACAATCTGAACCATTTGCGGCGGCCAGCCGACATGGACGCTGGCATCGGCAATGGTTGGAGAGCGCAGAATGTTAGCACGCACTTCCTGCGGGTCAATCCAGAACAGATGCATGTTGGCGATGCCGCTAAGAGCGAACACTTCTTCTTTGGTGAGATAGCGCAGGCCACCCACGGCGATGCTGCGGACATAGAACACATCCGCCGAGAAAAACAGGAACAGGACCGCCGCCAGACTGGCGACGATCAGGCCGCTGAAGACACGCCAGCTTACGAAAACGCGCCCTTGCGTGCCATGTGGCACTGCCGGACCATCATCCGCGGCTTCTGGCGGCGTCAGCGGGCCGCGCCAGATCGCCGGCATCCGCGCCGTGCGCCGTCCTTCACGCGGGCGTGGTGTCATCGGTTAGTCGTCTCATAATAGATAGCCAGCGGACACAAACCCTTTCTTTCCCACAAATAAACTATACCAGATAAGCCCCAGTGCGACTCGTCTCAAAGCGCTATGACCATTGGCCCAGAGTCTCGATTTCAAGTTCAAGTTCGACGCCGGTTTCGCGCAGCACAACGGCGCGGACGTGTTCGATTAACTGAAAGTAATCGGCGGCGGTTGCCGAACGCCGGTTGATAAAAAAGTTGGCGTGTACCGGCGATACCTGCGCTCCGCCGATCTGGTAGCCCTTCAGCCCGGCAGCTTCGATCAGCCGGCCCGCGAAGTCGCCCGGCGGGTTCTTGAAGATGCTACCCAGACTCGCGCCCTGCGGCTGCGTGCGCTTGCGGTGGGCGATATTGGCTTCCATACGGCTGGCAATCGCTTCCGGGTCGCCGCGCTCGAATTGCAGACGCGCCGACAGCACCAGAAAACGGCGGTCTATTCGCGCCTTCAGGCTCGATGTCCGGTAACCGTAAGCCAAATCCGCCGGGGACATCGTACGCGGCTGATCGCTATCCGGCTCCAGCACCAGCACCTGTCGCACCGAGGCCGCCATATCGCCTCCGTGCGCTCCCGCATTGTTGACAACCGCGCCGCCCACCGTGCCCGGCACGCTGATCGCCCACTCGAAACCGGTCAATCCGGCGGCGGCGCAGCGGCGGGCGAGGATGGTCAGGCTGGTTCCTGAAGCGGCGGTGACAGAGCAGTCTTCACCGATGTCGATATGGCTGACGTGATTGATGACGACCAGACCCGGCACGCCGTCATCGGATACCAGCACATTGGCGCCCCCGCCGAGCACGCGCACCGGCACGCCATCGGTCCACGCAGCCCTCACTACAGCCGCCAGTTCTTCGAGCGACTCGCGCGCCCGGTAGAGCAGGTCGGCGGGGCCGCCCAGACGGGCTGCCGTGTATTTCGCCAGCGGCTCGTGGCGCAGCAGGCGGTCGGCGAAAGCGTCAAGCGCCGCCATGGCTGGCCTTTTCTCTGGCGCGCAGGCGGTTTTCCAGCTCGACGCCGATACGTGGCGCGTCTCCTGCGCTCATAATCAGCACGACTGCCGGCGCGGCGACGTCGCGGGCCAGCGCTTCGACGGCATCCTCAAGCGCGGGCGTGTGGCGGGCGTCCGGGTGATCGAGGTCGGCGACCAGAGCGGCGCTCGTGACACCGGGAACCGGCTGCTCGCGCGCGGCATAGATGTCGGTGACCAGCACGTGATCGGCGGCGGCGAACGCGCCGAGGTAGCCGGATCGCAACTGCTGCGTGCGGCTGTAGGTATGCGGCTGCCACACGGCCCACAGAGCGCGCCCCGGATAGCGCGCGCGCGCCGCTTCCAACGTCGTTCGGATGGCGGTCGGGTGATGCGCGTAGTCATCGACAATTGCGATGCCGCCAATCTCGGCCCGCAGTTCAAAACGGCGTCCCGTTCCCTCGAAGTCCGCCAGCGCCGCCGCGGCTTCATCGGGCGGCACGCCCTGGCTGTGCGCGGCGATTGTGGCGGCCAGCGCGTTCAGGACGTTGTGGCGTCCCGGCAGGCGCAGGCTTGCCGCCGCTACGCGCTGGCCCTCGCGCATGATGTCGAAGCGTGTGCCGCCTTCAGGCGTAACCGCGATATTGGCGGCGTGCCAGTCGGCACGCTGCACGATGCCGAATATCGCAACCGGCAGGCCGCGGTCGCGGCGGGTCGCTGCCCAAGCGGGCGCGCCCCCGTCCGCGGCGCAGGCGATCAGCAGCCCGCCCACGGGCGGCAATGGGACGAAAGGCGCGAATGAAGCGGTCAGCGCTTCCGGCGTTGTGAAGAAGTCCGGATGATCCCACTCGACGTTATTGACCACGGCGACCTGCGGGCGCAGACCGTGGAACATGTTGTCATATTCATCGGCTTCAATGACAAAGGCACGCCCTTTGCCTACGCCGGCGTTCTGGCCGCTGTCGCGCAGAACGCCGCCGATAATGTAACTGGGATCGCGGCCTGTTTGTCGCAGGATATGAACGGTCATGGCGGTGGTGGTCCGCTTTCCCTGCCGGCCCACGACTCGCCAACACGCTTGC
>QGUR01000197.1 GCA_003242205.1 Chloroflexota bacterium
CCGGGCGTTTGCCTTCGACAAAACCGGCACGCTGACCGAAGGCAGGCCGGTCGTTACGATGGCACGCTCGATTAACTGCACGACAGGCGATGTCTGCGCGCTGTGCGACGACGTGCTGGCGCTGGCAGCGGCGGTCGAGCGACGCAGCGCCCACCCGCTGGCAGGCGCGGTCGTCAGCGCGGCAACGCAGCGGGGCATCGCCGATGTCTATCCCGCCGCCGAAGACGTCGAAACACTGGCCGGGCGCGGCCTGCAGGGGCGCATTAACGGCAAACTGGTCACGGTCGGCAGCCACAGCCTGTTTGAAGCGGAGCACCCGCACACGGCGGAACTCTGCCGCATGGTCGATCAGGTTGAAGCGCAGGGGCAAACGGCCATGCTGCTGTGCGATGGCGATCAGGTGCGCGGCTTCATCGCCGTAGCGGACGAAATCCGTCCCAGCAGCCGCGCCGTGGTGCGCGAGCTGCGAGAACTGGGGCAAACAACGGTCATGCTAACAGGCGATAACGCGGTCGTTGCCGAGGCGATTGGGAAGGAAGCCGGCGTCGATAGCGTGCGCGCCGGCCTGTTGCCGGACGATAAGGTAGCAGCAATTCAGGCACTGCGCCGGCAGATTGGCCCGGTCGCCATGGTCGGGGATGGCATCAACGACACGCCTGCGCTGGCGGCGGCGACGGTCGGAATTGCCATGGGCGGCGCGGGTAGCGCGCAGGCTCTGGAAACCGCCGACCTCGCGCTCATGGCCGACGACCTGACGCAGCTTCCATTCGCGCTGCGGCTGGCGCGCTTCACACGGCGGGTCATCGGCCAGAATGTCGTCATCAGTATGGGGGTCAAGCTGCTGTTCGTCGTGCTGGCGCTGTTCGGCGCGACGTCGCTGTGGCTGGCAGTGCTGGCCGATGTCGGCATGTTGATGCTGGTGACGCTCAACGGCCTGCGCCCGCGCCGGTTCGCGTAATCGTCGGGAAATGCCGAGCGACAGACGCATTGTCTGTCGCTCTCACTAACGCCGCGACGATGGCGATTGCCGCCGGCGGTTATTTGCGCTCCGGCTCGTAGACCAACCCCACGGCACCCGAACTGAAAGGCCGGGCCGAGACAAGTTTCAGCCTGACCTTGTTCTCGCTCTCGAACAGGCGCTGGCCTTTGCCCAGCACGAGCGGATAAACCAGCAGGCGGTATTCGTCGACCAGATCGTGCTGCATCAGCGTCTGGATCAGCCTGCCGCTGCCGTGGACGACGATGCTTCCGCCATCCTGCCGCTTGAGGTTATTGATTTCCTCGACGACGTTGTCGCGGATCAGCACAGAGTTATTCCAGTCCGCCGAGGCGAGTGTCGTGGAAACTACATACTTGCGGACGCTGTTGAAGTATTCCGCGCCTTCGTCCTTGCTCTGCGGCCAGGCGGCTGCAAAACCTTCGTAGGTCACGCGCCCCAGCAGCAGGGCATCACCGGCAATCGACTCCTCGCGCTTGAAATCGGCGATTTCATCATTCCAGTATGGGAAAGACCAGACCGGGTTTTCCATCACGCCATCCAGCGACAGAAACTCGGTGACGATCAGCTTTCTCATGGTTCGTTATCCTTTGGCCGTGCGCTAACCATGACTGTAGGGTACGACAGCCTGCGCGCCGGGTCTTGGAAAAAAACGCAATCTAACCGGAGGCGAGCGCGCGCACCATCCTGCCTGGTGTCTGGCCGATGAAGCGCTTCAGGCTGTTGGTCAGATGCGACTGATCGAAATAGTCCGCCTCGGAGACGGTATCGAGGATCGAATGGCCACTTTCCAGCAGCGCCGCGGCACGCCTGGCGCGTTCGATCTGCTGCACCTTGCTGTACGTCAGACCGGTGGCGCGCTGAAAGCGATACTGAATGGCGCGGGGCGACAGGTCGAGCGAGCGGCCTTGTAGCACGGCATCCACCACCGGATCGTAGACCAGCAGCTCTTCGCGCACCAGCCGCTTCACGAACGTATCGGCGTTTTCATAGGTCGGAAATTCCCAGACCGCGCCGTTCAGCCAAAAGGTATTGCCGGATGCCACCCGCAGCTCCACGTCGCGCCGGTCTGTCAGGCGGTTGAGCGGAAAAGCAGGCATGAATGTGCCCAGCCTGAAGGTAATACCCAGCCATTCGGCGTCCGCCGGATAATGCGCCAGCGACGCTCTTGTTTCCGGGCCGCGCACCGTGATGGATACCCTGTCCCGATATTTCGCCAGAACGATCTCCCAGTGAATATTCGCGGTGGACATGAACGCGCCTTCACGGTCGCTTCGCGTGCGCCAGATCATCTCGACCAGCGATGAATCGGAAGACCGGCGGTCAGCGACAACGAAATCCATGCTTGAGACTCCTGTTGTTGAGCATCGGTTCCAGTTGCCGGCAGCGGATGAGCACGGTGACGCGGCGAGGCGGCAACCATGAATACTGCTGGCGAAGACGGACGCCCAACAAAGTAGCACAAATATTCTATTGCTGTCAACGCACCTGCCGCGCCAGCGCCCCGGCGCGAATGGCGAAGCGTTCCGCCAGCCGCAGCGCAATCCACGTCAGCCCGGCGTACATACCCAGAAGGAGAGGCAATGAAATGGCATAGGAAAGCAGTTGCAGGCGACGCGGTTCGTTAAGCGCGACGAAAATGTCGCGGGATAACTCTGCCACCATCTCATGCGGTACAAGGTGATAGGTCGTCAGCGTCGCCGCGAACAGCGTTGCGTTGTCGACCCAACTGACCTGAAGGGTGGACAACACGCCGCTGGCGACAATTCGCGCGGGTGTGATGAACGCGTTACCGGCGTACAACAGGTATTGAAGGAACTGTGTCGAAAGGACGACCGCGACGATCAGGCCGATGTGAAGTGCCAGCGCGGCAGACAGCGCAACTACCGGGCGTTTTGCAGCCGACGACGCCAGCACGCCAAGCGCCGATGCCAGAGCCAGCGCCGCGAAGCTGAAAACCAATAGCAGGACTGGAACGAGCAGAATGCTGACCGGATGAGGTGGAATGACCGTCTGGCCGGGCGCGAAGGTCGCCATGTAGGCCGACGTCACGCGGCTTAGCTCCGCGCCGATAAAAACCGACAGGCCGGCGCGCAGCGGCAGCAGGCGCAGCCACGCAGGCCACGATACTCGCAACGCGGCCCACCACTTGCCGCGCACAATGCGCCTGGCGTCCACGCCGGTTAGCACAAGCATCTCCCAGTTGTTCGTTTCCTTTTCCCGCACAATCGTGTTTGCGCCCCGCGCCAGCGCTTCCAGCACCAGCAAGAGATACATCACCGCCGTAACGATGAGCGCAAACGGCATGACAGACTCGACCGTTTCATGGATGCGGGTCGTATCGCGCCAGGTTAACGAGCCAATGAATTCGCCCAGATACGCTATCAGGCAGACGCCGAGCGCCGCCAGATAGACGAGCTTGCCCAGCCACACCAGCCATTTGCGCCGTGCGCGCCCCGCGCGCGTCTGAAAGGCCAGCTCCGCGCCAGTGATCGGGCGAAAGCGTTCTGGAATACGGAGCAAGGCGCGTCCTTCCATCTTCATCCATCCGGCATTGGCAAAAGCGTCACCCAGCTTACCAGCCCGCCTCTCTTAGCCCGCAAAACTCACATACGGCAGCAGCGGCTCAAGCTCGGGGGGCAGAACGTCGTGATAGGACAGCGCCAGCCATTGCCGCGCGCGAGTCATGCCCACGTAGAGACGTCGCCGCCGCTGGCTGATAAACGCTTCGTCTTTGCCCGCCTCAGGCCCGGCAAAGAGCGTGTTCAGGCGCGGCAGAAACACGGCCCAGAATTCGAGGCCTTTCATTTTGCCGTATGCGCGCACGTAGATGCCGCGTTTGGTCAGGTGGCCGAAACTGGCCACATCCCGGTTGTCGTGGCACAGTATCGCGATTTCGCGGGCCGGTATACCCTCCTCCAGCAACCGGATGACGCCCTGTTCGATGAAAGCAACTTCCCCGGCCCAGGAAGCGCACTGCCGGAGCACCGGCGGTTCGCCGGAACGCAGTTCGCCGATCAGCTTTGGCGGCAGGATGTCTTCTTCAGCGCTGAGAATCGGATCGGCTTCGACGAGGCTGTAAGCGGCGCGGGTGATCTCGCGGGTGGAGCGGAAGGGGACGCGAAGCACGGACGTGCGCCCCTGAACGTGCAGGCCCTTTTCCTTCCACGAAAAATACTTGAACATGCTTTGCGTCGGGTCGTCGCACACCAGCATCGTGCCTTCGGGCTTCATCACCGCCTTGACGACGTTGAACCACGACGGCGCAAAATCCTGCGCTTCGTCTACCAGCACAAAGTGAAACGCCTCGCGCCACGGGTGATCCGGCGTGTGCAGCAGCGCTTCGTAGGCCAAGTGCGGCACGTCTTCCCAGTCGTAGAACCCGGATGCCGCCTGCGCTTCCCGGTAATAGCGGAAGATGGCGTTGATGATCTCACGACGCGAACGGTTCAGCGCCTGCCCGCGCCCCGAACGCTGGGCAGTGAGATAGGCATCGTCGTCGTACAGCCCGACGTCCTTGCGCCACTTGATTTCCTCGGCAACGAACTCGACCGAAAGCCCCTGCTCCTCGATATAAGCCTTCAGGTGACGGTTCAGCCAGCCTGAACATTCGACCGGCGAGCGCCATGCATCGCCGAGGATATGACGGCACAGCTTATGGAAACCAATGACGGTGACATCGGGCATGTTGATCCTGCGCTTCAGGTCTTCGGCCAGATCGACGTTGAAGCTGAGCACAAGCACGCGGTAATGAGGAAAATGCTCGCGTAGAAACTGCACGCGGCGCGTCAGCACCAGCGTCTTGCCCGCGCCGGCCACGCCGCGCACCAGCCGCACAGACAGATCCTTGACCAGCGGCTTTAGCCCGGCGGGCAGCGTTTCATCGACCGGCGTTGCTGGCCGCTCCTCGATTTTGGGCACTTCCCGGATCAGGGCGCTTTGCAGCGGTGTTTCCACACCTTCCGCAACCGCCTCGCCGGACTGGATAATGATGCGCGGGTCGATCACGCTGCGGATGATCGTCAGCGTGTCGTGGTTGAGCGGCGCTGACAGGTAAAAACGCCATGGCAGCCTCGTAAGCGCTTCTTCAAAAACGCTGACATCGGTCAGGTCCTCCGCGCCCAGCGCAATGCCTTCGGCGAAGATGTTGTGCTCTTCCAGTTGGCGGATGACATAGCGGCTGATGTTCGTCAGCACCACGACTTCCTGCCAGGGAAAACTGAGCCGGGCGCGGCCAAACTTGTGGCTGAGCAGCGCCTTGTGCCGCTCAAAAACCTGCGCCAGATCGAGAGCATACTCGCGAGCCGTCACCGCAGGATTGGGCAGCACCAGTATCTGGCCGTCGGCCCGGCGGATGGTGAATTCACGCTGCGTCGCTTCGATAATCTCGCGCCAGTCCTTGACTTCGATGACCGCAACGCCCAGATTCCTGGCGACGACGATGAAATCCGGCCGTTTGCTTCCGGATGGGCTGTGGATCATCGGCTCGGAAACCGCGTAATAATCCTCCGAAAGCTGGCGCAGCAACCCTGCGACGATGCGCTCGCCTCTTGTCTGCCGCGCTTTAGGGAGAAGGCTGGACATCAATTACCACCTACAATTCGCTTCACACTTCATCCGGCCCCGCGACCTGCCGCCTCGTACATCGTTACAGGCGCACGAGCCCGGACGCCATCACACAGTCCGCGCCTGCCTGATACGCGTTCTAAACCAGAACAAATGATTGTACGCCATGACACTCACAATCACTGCATGGATCGTTAAACAGCCTTTCGATGGCGCAAAGCAGGTTACCGGCACGTGAGGCTTCAGTATAGTCGACCGGGCATTGATCGTTGAGGCCAAAGCCGCTGCCTGGATAGGCGCGCGAACGCCCTGACAACGAGAAGTTTATATACTTTTTAATTTTCTTGTATAAAGCGTTGTTTCAGGTTAAAGTGCTTTCAGGATTGAAGAGCACAGGAGGGTTACAGCAGCACAATCAACGATACATCTCAACGTGTTGTGATAAACCGAGATTTTGTATTTCAAATTAATGAGAGGAGCATTCGGTGAAACAAAGAACTTTCGCTCTCCTGATCGTAACCGTGCTTTTGGCATCGTTCCTGGTCATGGGGCCAGCGGCAGCGCAGTCGGATACGCTGACGATTGCATCCGGCACGGATATTGAGAACCTCAATATCCACATCGTGACTTCGTCACCCTCGTTCTCCGTGCTGGAGCACATCTACGAACCGCTGTTCTCGATGAGTCCGGAAGGCGAGCTGGAGCCGCTGCTGGCCGAAAGCATCGAAGCGACGAGCGACACGACCTATCGCATCACGCTGAAGGAAGGCATCAGCTTTACCGATGGCACGCCGCTCAACGCGGAAGCGGTGAAGGCGAACCTCGATTGGGTGCTGGACGAGGCAAATGGCGCGCCCTTCCGTTTCCTGCTCGTGGTCAATGGCGAACCGGCTGAGGTTGCGGTCGTAGACGAATACACCCTCGAAATCACCACCGCCGCTCCGTTCGCGCCGCTGCCCGCGCACCTGTCCCATGGCGCGCTGGGGATCATCAGCCCGGCACTTCTGGAGCAGGGTGCGGATGCCATGGCGTCGAACGCCGTGGGAACCGGCCCGTATGTGCTGGAGTCGTGGTCGCGCGCTGAAGAAGTCGTGTTGAAGCGCAATCCCGATTACTGGGGCGAAGCGCCCGCGATTGAAACGCTCGTCTTCAAGGTCGTGCAGGAAGACGGCGCTCGCATTGTCGAGATCGAAGCCGGTACGGTAGACGTCGCCGTTCGCGTGCCGCCGGCGGAAATTCCGCGCCTGGAAGCCAATCCGAACATTGATGTTGTCGTGACGCCCGGCCTGCGTACGATTTACGTCTTCTTCAATGTCAACAACGAACCGTTCGACGATGTGCGCGTGCGCCAGGCCGTAAATTACGCGGTTGATACGCAGGCGATCGTCGACAATCTGTTTGAAGGCGCAGCGCTGGTGAGCACCGCGCCCTTCGCGCCGCCGATCTTTGGCTATGCCGAGCAGCAACCGTATGAACGCGACGTGGAACGCGCCCGCCAACTGCTGGCGGAAGCCGGTGTGGAAGAAGGCACAACGGTCGTGCTCTATCACCCGACGGGCCGCTACGTTCAGGACGCGCTCGTGGCTGACGCCATTCGCGCGCAACTGGCGGAAGTCGGGCTGAACGTTGAGCTACGCACACTGGAGTGGACGCAGTACGTCCCGCATGTCCGTCGCCCGATGGAAGAAGGCAACGACGTCCAGTTCGCGATGCTGGGCTGGAGCACGCCGACGATGGACGCCGACTACGCGCTGTTCGCGCTGTTCCACTCGTCGGAAGTGCCGCCCGGCTTCAACGGCTCCTTCTACAGCAATCCGGAAGTCGACCGGCTGCTGGAAGAAGCGCGCTCGACGCTCGATCCCGAGGCGCGCAAGGCCGCCTATAGCGAAGCGATTTCCATCATCTGGGAAGAAGCACCGTGGCTGTTCCTGTACAGCGAAATTCAGGTGACCGCCATCCGCAACAACGTGTCCGGCTTCATCGTTCACCCGGATGAGAGTCTGATCGCAACGTTCGCGGAAAAGAACTAGCACCGGCGCCAACGATCACATACGACTCGACGGAGGCGGTGTTCACCACAACCCGTCTCCGTCGGTCTAATTTCAGGTAAAAACATTCGATGACTCAATTTATTATCCGCCGTTTGCTGTTAGCGCTTCCCACGCTTATCGGCGCTTCTTTTCTGGTCTTTTGGAGTATCCGGCTGGTTCCCGGCGACCCGGCCTTGGCGCTGGCCGGCGAACTGGCGACGCCAGAGTACATCGCTCAGGTACGCGAAAAACTCGGCCTCGACCAGCCTATTCTGATCCAGTACGCCAATTACATCGGCAACGTCCTTCAGGGGGATATGGGGCGGTCGGTCAGAAGCGGCATCCCTGTACTGGAGGAGATCCAGATCCGGCTGCCGAGAACGCTGCTGCTCGCTTCCATCAGCCTGATTGTGTCGTCCGTTTTCGGCATTGCCATCGGCGTGACATCGGCGACGAAACCCAATTCGTGGTTCGATGGCGGCAGCATGATTTTCGCGCTGCTGGGCGTATCTATGCCGATCTTCTGGCTGGGCCTGATGCTGATGATTTTCTTTTCCGTATTGCTGCCGCAGTGGTTCGGCCTGCCCGGCCCGGTACTTCCCCCAACCGGCAGTGGAACCTGGCAGCATCTGGTCATGCCGGTCATCGCGCTGGCCGCGAACTCAATGGCGCTTCAGGCGCGGATGACACGCGCCTGCATGCTCGAAGTGCTACAGCAGGACTACATTCGCACCGCGCGGGCCAAAGGCCAGCAGGAGCGGCTGGTGATCTACCGGCACGGCCTCCGTAACGCGCTGCTGCCAATCGTGACGGTGCTCGGCCTGCAGTTTGGCACGCTGCTCGGCGGAGCAGTG
>QGUR01000492.1 GCA_003242205.1 Chloroflexota bacterium
ATCTGAAAATGGTTTTGCCCGAGGATCTGCTTCGTTTTTTTTTGAATGCGGAGGTCGTCATCCGTCTTCCGCTTAAGTCCCGGGGGCTGGGAGTGGTTGAAACGAACCCGAACCAACCGCCTGCGCGAAACCAGCCTGCGCGTCATCCTCGACAATCAGGCCGAGAACGGCGCGTTTCCCGCCTGCCCGAACATGCCCGATTACCGGTTTTCATGGTTCCGCGACGGCGCGTATATCGCCCACGCGCTGACGCTGGACGGCGAATACATCAGCGAACGGCGCGGCTGGAGCATGGGCGCGCAATGGGAAAGCGCATTCCGGTTCCATAATTGGTGCGCCGCCCGCATCAACGAGCGCGCCGAACGCCTCGAACGGGCGATTGCCGTGGCGACAAGCGGGGGAACGCCGGATCTGAGCGACGTGCTCAACGCGCGCTACGGGCTGGAAGGGCTGGAGGGGCCGGACGACTGGCCGGAATTTCAACTCGACGGGCCGGGGACGTGGCTCTGGTCGCTGGCGGAATACGTCGCGCGGGTTGGCTTCACGCCGCTGCCCGTTGTCTGGGAAAGCGCGATCGTGCTGACGGCGCGCTATCTCGCCGCCATGTGGCGCGTGCCCTGCTACGACTGCTGGGAAGAACGCGGAACCGAAATCCATACCAGCACACTGGCCGCCATCCATGCCGGGCTGACCGCCGCCGAAAAGCTCGTCCCCGAACTGGACTTCACCGGCGTCAAGGCGGACATTCGCGCCTTTGTGCTGGAACGCTGCCTCACGCCGGGCGGCGAACTGGCGAAGTCGGTCGGGCTGGACATGGTGGATGCCAACCTGATCATGACCGCCGTGCCACATGGCATGTTCGCGCCCGACGACCCGATCATGGTGCGGACGGTGGAGCGCATCGAGCGCGAATTGCACGCGAAAAGCGGCGGCGTTCACCGGCATCTGGCCGATGTCTATTACGGCGGCGGGGCGTGGGTGCTGCTGTCGCTACATCTGGCGTGGTACTACGCCGAGCGCGGCGACCGCGACCGGGCGAAGGCGCTGCTGCAATGGGTCGAAACACAGGCCGACGCCGACGGCCACCTGCCCGAACAGGTGAACAGCAGTATGCTCGCGCCCGACCACTACGAGCCGTGGGTGGCGCAGCGCGGGCCGATCGCCTGCCCGCTGCTGTGGACGCACGCCGAATACCTGATCGTGCAGCACCTCACCTCTTAGCCACTCTCTCCAAAACGGAAAAACGTGTTTTGGAGAGGGGGAATTGCGAACCGGAGACACCTGTAGGGGCGATGCGGTGCATCGCCCGCGCTCCACATCCGAGCGCATTGACCTCTGGCGAACGCTGGAACCTCACCCCCTAACCCCCTCTCCAAAACGAAAAGACGTGTTTTGGAGAGGGGGAATTGCGAACCGGAGACACCTGTAGGGCGATGCGGTGCATCGCCCGCGCTCTCCCATCCGAGCGCATTGACCTCTGGCGAACGCTGGAACCTCACCCCCTGCCCCCCTCTCCAAAATGGAAAAACGTGTTTTGGAGAGGGGGAACCAAACCTGAGCACGTCTGTTTTGCTCCCCTTCTCTACGGCGCGTTTTTCGCCGTGGAGAAGGGGCCGGGGGATGAGGTTCCTATCCCAATACAGCCCTCGCCCATGCGGTGCTATACTAGAATGCCAGAATCGGTTGCGTAGCGCTGAAACCGCAGACCCCCGGAGAACGATGCACAGGCTGGTCATCAGGGTTCGACTGTCGCGCCGCAGGCAGGCGGCGCTTGCCTTTTCGCTGCTTTGCGCTCTGGCGGTGATCATGAGTGGCTGCGGCGCAACGGCGGCTGTCATCATCCCGACCGACATCCCAAGCGCCACGCCTTCGCCGACGCCAACGCCCACGCGCACGCCGGGACGCGATGCCACGCCGACGGAAACGCCGACGCACCCGCCGGTGACGGCCACAGGCGGCCCATCGCCGACGCCGCTGCTCGGCCCTACGCGCACGTCGCCCGCCGCGACGACCACACGCCCGCCAAACCCGAACGCGCCGCAGATCGAATTTTTTACCTCCGACGTGCTGGCGGTCGCGCCGGGGCAAAGCCTGACGCTCTATTGGTCGACGCGCAACGCCACCAACGCAACCATCTACCGGCTGGAGCCGGATGGCACGCGCAGCCAGTTATGGAACGTGCCGCCGGATGGCAGCCTGCCGGTGTCTACTCGCCGCAGCGACCGCGAC
>QGUR01000493.1 GCA_003242205.1 Chloroflexota bacterium
GGACAGGTTTATTCGCTGACACCGAACCTGCTCGGCTATGAGTGGGACTCTGATCTCGATAACGGCGCGCGGCCGGGCGGGCTGATAAACCTGTCGTCAACCACGGTCGACGTGAACTCGCTGCTGCTCGACTACGGCAATACGACCGGACCGGGAACGGCCTCCCACGCCCTGACGCTGTACCGCGCACCCAGCGGGGCGCTGGTTTTCGGTGCAGGCACCGTCTACTGGACCTGGGGCCTCGACAGCCATCACGACAACGAGCCGACCCCGACGGATCCCAACGTGCAGCAGGCGATGGTCAACCTGTTCGCCGACATGGGCGTGCAGCCCGCAACGTTGATGGCGAGTCTCGCAGTCGCGGAGCAGACCACGGACCATGCCGCACCTGTCAGCATCGTCACTTCTCCGACATCCAGCGGTTCATTCACCGCTGGCCAGAGGATCACGATAACCGGGACCGCAAGCGACAGTGGAGGTGGTATCGTCGCCGTGGTCGAAGTCTCCACCGACGGCGGCACGACCTGGCACAGGGCGAGTGGCTTCAGCAATTGGACCTATAGCTGGACGCCGCTCGCTGGCGGAACCTTCACGATCAAGTCTCGAGCGGTGGACGATAGCGTGAACCTGGAAGCGCCAGGTGCTGGCGTTACCATCACGGTCGACCCGGCGCAGACGACAAGCCTGTTTTCGCCTTCCGATACACCAGCGGTCACTTCCGACGAGGACAGCAGGTTCGTCAATCTGGGTATGCGGTTTACCTCCTCGCAGTCCGGCACCATCATCGGCATGAGGTTCTACAAGGGACTCGGCGACGGTGGCACGCATGTCGGCACGCTGTGGAGCAGCACCGGCACGCAACTGGCGAGCGCGACCTTCACCGCCGAAACCAACAGCGGCTGGCAGACTGTTATCTTCAGCAATCCGGTCCAGATCAGCGCTGGCACCACCTATGTGGCAAGCTATCTAAGCCACGGCCATTACGCCAATACCGAAAATTACTTCACGAGCGCCAAGACCAACGGTCCTCTGACGGCACCTGCCGGGAACGGCTATTTCATTTATTCCGACACGACGGCTTTCCCGACCCAGGCGTCTAATGGGATCAACTATTGGGTCGACGTCATTTTCAGCCCGACCAACTCAGTCAACGAACCGCCCATCGGCGTCAATGACGATGGTTTTCTGGTTACCGTAAACACGCCGATTACCTTCACCTTCGCGTCGCTGTTGGCCAACGACCTGGACCCGAACGGAGACATTCTGACAATTTCCGGCGTCGGTGCGGCCTCTGGCGGCACGGTTTCCATGAATGCCCAGAACAAAACGATCACCTTCACGCCTAATGCAGGCTACACTGGGCCGGCAAGCTTCGGCTACTCGATTTCCGATGGACGGGGCGGCACTGGTTCGGCGAAGGTGAACATGACGGTGGCGAACCAGGCGCTCACCCTCTTCTCCCCTTCGGATACGCCATCGATCCTCAGCGACGCTGACAATGCCCAGGTCAATCTGGGGATGCGCTTCACATCGTCGATGGCCGGCACCATCTCCGGCATTCGATATTACAAGAGCGCCGACGACACCGGCACCCATACCGGCTCTCTTTGGACCAGCACCGGAACGCTGCTCGCCACGGCCACCTTTACCAATGAGACCGCGAGCGGGTGGCAGACGGTCACCTTCAGCAGCCCGGTTTCCATAACCGCCGGCACGACCTACGTCGCGAGCTTCCACAGCAATGGTCACTACAGCGCCACGCCCAACTATTTCTCAACCCCCAAGACCAACGGGCCGCTGACTGCGCCATCCGGCAACAACGGCGTCTATGCTTACGGCAGCGGCAATGTCTTCCCCAACAGTTCGTTCGAGAACACCAATTACTGGGTGGACGTAATGTTTCATCCGGCAGCCCCGACGCCGAATGAGGCGCCGGTGGCCCAAAACGACAGCGGCTTCTCGACAGTACAGAACACGGCGTTGCAGATTTCGGCATCTGCGCTGCTTGCCAACGACACCGATCCCAACGGCGATCCATTGACGATCACCGGCGTCAGCGGGGCGACCAACGGCACCGTCAGCTTCAACGCCCAGACCAATACCATCACCTTCACGCCGGCGAACAATTACACTGGCGCTGCCGGCTTCACCTATGCGATCTCCGATGGCCGCGGCGGCACGGCCTCGGCCACCGTTGCGCTCAATGTCACGCAGCCGCCACCCAAC
>QGUR01000198.1 GCA_003242205.1 Chloroflexota bacterium
GGGGAGGTGTGGAAATGTTTTCCGCTGTCTGTGGGCCGTTTCGGGGTCCCACGGCACCGGGCGGGCATCGAGCCTCCATGTGGTGAGGTTGTCGGGCAGGTCAACCGTTACGGTTGCGCGCCCGTTCTCGTCGGTGACGATGTGCGGCGCCCATAACGGCGTGTACTCGAAGTCTTCGCGGATGAAGGCGGGTTCGGCGTAACCGCCGCCTCCGCCGCCCAAGCCGTTCGGGAATGCCGCGTCGGTGAGCAGATCGAGCAGGCCGCTCATGGCGACTTCGGTCAGTACGTAGTTGTTCTGCGTCCCATAAAACGTCTCTTCGAGAGTCGTACTGTTAGGCGGCAGCAGGTCGAGCACCGAGCGGTCAACCAGAGCGACGCCGATTTCGGCGCGCGCCGGCTCGCCGTTGGCGTCGGTCGCTGTCAGATCAAACGTGACCGTCTCCCGAGGCTGGGCGAGACTGGTCGACGGCTCGACCTCGATCGTGAGGCGTTGCTCGACCGGCTCAACGTTCAGACTGATGGAGCCGGTCGCAAAGTCCGGATTGACGTCTGTTTCGGACGCGCCACGCAGAGCGACCACACCGACATGGACGGTTGGCGCGTCGGCATTGTCCAGCGGTAACTCGTAGAGCAGGCTTGTGCCGGTGACCTCGACCACTTCGTGCTTCATGACGGTGGCGCGTTCGGTGGTGATCAGCAGCGTCCAGACATCGTCGGAAGGCAGGGGGATAAGGATTTCGGCTGTATCGCCGGGCAGGTAACTCGTCTGGTTAGCCTGCAGGTTCAGATACTCGCTTGGCTCGCTCCAGATAATGCTCTCGCCGCCGGTTACGTACAGGCGCATGGTTGCGCTGGCCTGGCGCTCCTGCGCGTCTCGAACCACCGCGCGGATGCGGAAAGTGCCGGCGCGCGGCGGACTGTAACGGTACGTTGCTCGCCCATCCGCGCCGGTAATCACCCGGTCTGTTGCCACGACGGTGCTTTCCTGCTGCCAGCGATACTGGCCGGGCTGGCTGGGGAACGAGATACGTTTCCAGACGAGTTCGCTGACTTCAAGTTCAACCTCTTCGCCGGCCACGGGTACGCTGTCGGGCGTCACGGTAAGCAGCGTGACGTCGATCGGTTCGCCCGGCTGGTGGAAGTAGTCTTCAGTTCGCAGGCCGACATACACGCTGGCGGGATGAGCTATGATGCGGGTTGATGCGCTGACAGGCTGGCCGCTTTCATCGGTCAGCGTGGCGTCGACCAGAATTTCCAGCGGTAGCGGGGTAGACACGCTGGTTTCGGATGTTGAGATGATCAGCCGCCCGTTGCTGTCCGTTTGCGCCTCGCCGCGGACGAGTTCCTGCCAGAAAACCCGCTCGGCGGTTTCGTCGTTAAAGCTGAAGTACTCTTGGCCCTCGTAGTTGAAGAAGGTGGATGTGCCGTAGGCCGTGTAGGTGAGCTGCGCGTTGCCGACTCCGCCGCCCGCGTAGTAAGTCGCTTCCGCGATGGCGGTCAGCGGCTCGCCCTGCAGGATGGACTCGGTTTCCGCCGTGACGCTGAGCGTGTATTCGGGAGGCCGGAACTCGGCAACCGTAAACAGCACGCGTGTTTGCTTATCGAGGTTCCACACCGGGCCCAGATAACCGTATTCATAAGAGACGCCGTCACCAAAATCGACGACGATGGCCTGATCGCCAACCGGCGCATCAGCGGGGATGACGTACTCGCCGCTAAACGTGCCGAAGTCGGTGACTTCGAGGTCCATTTCGGCGTAAATACGGTCTTCGTAGGGCGGCTTGATCGTCACATGCACGGTCTGAACATCGGGAATGGCAAAGTCCATGTCATGGCGGTCGCGCACGACGCCCCGGAACCGCACCGTTTCACCGGGACGGTAGATCGGCCGGTCGGTATACAGGTAGGCTCGCTCGTCCGGCAATTCGATGGCCCGGTTGCTGTACCACGCGCCATAAACGTCGTCTCCGCTGACCGTGACATAGATCACGTCGTCGTCCGGTGGCAGTGCGACGGGCAGGCGCATCGTGCCATCAGCAGCCGTTTCGCCGGTTCCAATCACGCTACCGTTGTGATAGATGGTGACGGTCGCACCGGAGACCGGTTTGGCGCTTTGCAGGTCGGTGACCCAGACGAGCAGGTCTTCCGGCCCGCGCTTGACGGCCACGTTGGCGTTAGCCACCGCCAGCCCGAACTGGTAGAAGTTCGACATGTAATAATGCGAGGGAGCGCTGGGCGTGACCACGACCCAGTACAGGCCAACCGGCAACCGGCCGCCCGCTTCAGACGCCAGCAGCACTTCCTGTGGCACGCGCTGCCGGTCCCCTGTATCGAAAGTTTGCATCCAGGCGCGCAGCAGGTTGGCTTCGGTCACCCAGGGCGGCAATTCCTCTGAAAACGTCGTCGAACTGGCGGCGCTGAAGAAGTAGTCCTGGAATTTGCCGGGCGCTGCTTCGGTAATCGCCTCCGGTGTGACTTCATACAGGGACACATAAAACTCGCCGCGCCCGGTCGTCATCATCGCAAAGCGCGTGTCTTCGCGATACGCGCTGGTGATCATGAAGCTGCCGTTGATGATGGGATAGGCTTCCGGTTGCAGCGGCCCGGAGGTGAAACTGAAACTGAACGCTTCCGGCATGGCGTTGCCGTAGATGTCTTCGACGCCTGCGTCGATGGTGATGGTGTATGTGGTGAGCTGCGCCATGTCGAAGTGCAGCGTCAAGCGCCGGGGGTCCCAAAAATTGATATCGGGATACCAACTCTCCGGCGCGGGGTCGATGCGGATGCGGTTTTCAAGGCTCTCAAAATTGACCGGCGTGTTAAAGACGATCTGCGGCCTGCTCCACCGGGTATCCACGTCAACCGCGCCGTTTTGGGGTTGCGTCTCGGAGACGCGCGGATAGGGGATCGTCTCGAACGACTGGAAGAACGAATCGCCAAGCGCGGCTTGCCCTTCCGCCGCGCGAGCCGCGCCGTCAACGCGGATCGTGTAGGTGGTTTCCATCTTCAGCGCGGCGTCCGGTGTGAAGGTCAGCGACGTGCTGTCGTCGCTCCAGCCAATCGTGCCGGGAACCGCCACGCTCCCTTCCAGCAGCGCGAAGGCCGCCTCGACGCTGGCCCGGTCCATCGGCTCGCTAAACGTAATTGCGATGGTGGAGTCGAGCGGAACGCCTGTCTGCCCGATGCCGGGCGTCACTTCCACGATCTGCGGCGGCAGCGTTTCGAACGACCAGATGTAGCTGTCTTCCATCACCGCGCCGTCGGCGGCGGTCAGGCCGGGGGGAATGGCGACGGTATAGCGTTGCCCGCCCTGCAGCGGCTGGTCGGGTGTGAAGACGTAGATCGACGTATTGACCCATTCGCCCGTGCCTTCGATCGCCGGTTCGAACTCAAGCGGCAGCGGCAGGGCAGCGGCCTGCGCGCCGGAGCCAAGCGGCACGACCGGGCGGTCGAACGTCACGATAATGCGCGAATCGACGGCAATACCGGCGCTGTCTGGCCCGGGAACGACGTCCGCAACGGCCAGTGGCCCGACGGTTTCGAGTACGAATGTGACCGGCGCATCGAGCGCCACACCGCTCGCACTGGTAGCTTCGCTGCCGAGAATAACCTCGATCTCTGCGGCGCGCGGCCAGCCGGCCTCTGGGGTGAAGCGCAACGTGCGTTCGTCGGGCCAGTCGAAAGCGCCTTCAACCTGCGGGGTGAAGCGCAGTGCGTTTTCTACGCTGTCCGCATTCATCGCCTGATCGAAGGTGATGGTCAGGGGTTCATCAGGTGAAAGCTGAACGCCGGGAAGCGGCCAGATGTCGATAACCTGTGGCGAAAGCGCCGGTTCCTGTGCCAGTACACCGGGCGACGCCGAGGCCAGTGTGAGGGCGAAAACGAGCGTCAGAACAAGGATGGGCCAGCGTTGAAACACACTGCACCTCACTTTTCTCAAAAAAGCCAATACCACTCATTGTAAAGACGAATAATTCTAGGCGAGGGTTCCATTAGGGCCAATCTTGAGTTCGCCAGCGGCTGTCTGGTGCTACTGCAATGCAGTTAGTCATGTTATATTCGTCAGCAGGCTTTACTCATTGGCGCATCGGTTCATTGAAAGGGGGCATCACAATGACACGAGTACGGCGTTTTGCGATAGTCGCCATTGCTCTGTTGAGTTTGCTTCTTTCCGGCATGGTGGTTGCCCAGGAAGATTCACCGACGATTCAGGCGCAGCCCTGCGCCGAGCCGGGCCAGTTGACCATGTGGGTGTGGGACCCTGTCTGGGCCGAAGTGATCGGCAACGCGATCAATGCATGGCAGGAAGACTATTGCCCCGGCGCGGAAGTCGAGCTGATTCAGCAACCCTGGGAGCAGTACTGGGACCTGTTGCAGACCAACGCGGCGGGGGGCGACCTGCCAGACGTCTTCAATATGTCGCAGGATCGCTTCTACTTCTATGCCGACAACGATGCGCTGCTCAACCTGCAGCCCTACTGGGATGAGTACGGGGTCGACACAACCGTCTGGGGTACGGGACTGGTTGATCCGTATCGCTGGGGTGAGGATGGCGACCTGTATGCCGGGCCGGTGAACTGGGATACGGTGGCGCTGTTCTATAACAAGGATATGTTCGACGCGGCAGGGCTGGACTACCCGACTGCTGACTGGACGTGGGATGACTTTGCCAGCGCGGCGGCAGCGCTGACCGACCCTGAAAACGACGTTTATGGCGCTTCCGTCTATACCGAATATCAGGCCGGTTATGCCAACTGGATCGCCGCTACCGGAACCACGCCGGTTGTCGACGCCGAGCGCACGCAATGCACGCTGACCGAACCCGGTTCGATTGAGGCGCTGACCTTCCTGAAGGATCTGCTCGATCAGGGTTACATGCCGAGCGTTTCCATTCAGGGCGGCGCGAACGCCAACGACGCCTTTAACTACTGGCTCAACGAGCGTGTCGCGATGGTGTCTGGCGGGTCGTGGAAGCTGCCGGAAGCGATTGCCAACGCGACTTTCAACTGGGATGTCGTGCAGTTGCCGAAGCACCCGGACACCGGCATCAGCCGCCCGATCCTGCATTCGGTCGGTTATGTCGCCGCTTCCAACAGCGACAACCCTGACCTCGCGGCCAATCTGATCCTTTATCTCTCCAGCGATGAAGGGCAGCAGTTCTTCGCCGAGGCTGGTGGCGTCGCTCCTGCGAACCCGGCGCTTCAGCAGCAGTGGGTGGACTCGTTTGGCGATACCGGCGTCAATATCTCGGCGTTTGTCGATGCGCTTCCGGATACGCAGGGCGTCACGCCGTTCGCGGAAATCTGGGACGTGATGAATACCGATCTGGTTATCAACATCTTCGATCTGGGCATGAGCGTTGAGGAAGCTACGCAGCAGGCGTGCGACTTCATCGTCACCCAGCTCCCTGAATAACGCGACTTCCGGCGCGGGCGTGCCTTCACGTCGCACGCCCGCGCCGGCCCCGCGCGCTCTGCTGGTAGAGAAGCCGATGACCATGATTCGCAACGCGCTGGGCGAAACGCCGCTGGCGCGCCGCCGGGCGCTCTGGGGGCTGGCACTGGTAGCGCCGAATATTCTGGGCCTGTTTTTCTTCTTCGGCGTTCCCGTTCTTGCCGCCTTCGCGACCTCGCTGACCGAGTGGAATGTGCTCAAGCCTGCCGAGTTCGTCGGGCTGGCGAATTTTGTGCGGCTGGCAAACGACGCCCGGTTCTGGCAGGCGCTTGGCAATACCGTCCGGCTGCTCCTGATGGTCGTGCCGACCGGCGTGGCGCTCTCGCTGGGTGTGGCCCTGTTGCTCAACCAGCGTGTGCCGTTCCGGACGCTGCTGCGAACGGTTTACTTCCTGCCTGTTGTCACCTCGACAGTAGCCGCTTCCGTCGTCTGGACGTGGATTTTCCAGCCGCGCTATGGCCTGCTTGGGAACGCGCTGGCGATATTCGGCCTGCGCGATGTCAACTGGCTGACGCGGCCCGATCTGGTTCTGATCCCTATTGCCGTGGTCACGATCTGGCAGCGGCTTGGCTTCGACATGGTGCTGTTTCTGGCAGGGCTACAGACGATCCCGCGCGAGTTGTACGAAGCGGCAACCATCGACGGGGCGAACCGCTGGCAGCGGTTTCGCTTCGTCACGCTGCCAATGCTCTCGCCGACCACCTTTCTGGTATCCGTGCTGGCGATCATCAACGCCTTCCAGATTTTCGATCAGGTCTACATCATGACGGCGCGGACGTCTCGCGGCGGCGTCGGCGGCAGCGCCAGCACCCTTGCGTATTATCTGTATGACAGCGCGTTCGGGCGTTTTGAATATGGCTATGCCTCGGCGGTCGCGCTGGTGCTTTTTCTAATCATTCTTGCGGTGACAGTGGTGCAGCTTCGGCTGCAGCGCCGTTGGGTCTATTATGAGTCGGAGCATGGTTGAACAGCAGGGGCGCGCCCACGACGCCGGGATGACGTGGGCGCGTTCCATCCCCTACATTTCAGGCCGGGTGATTTCGTTTCTGATCCTTGTGGCGGGGGCGGTGATCATGGTTCTGCCGTTCGTCTGGATGGTTTCGACCGCCTGCAAACCCGCGTCCGAACTCCAGCGCCTGCCGGTGCGTTTTGTGCCGGAAACGCCGTCCTGTCTGGAAAACCTCAACACGCTCTATGCCACCTCGGGAGGATTCAACCGCTATTTGCTCAATTCCGGGCTGGTGACCGTTGGGCGCACGATTGGCCAGTTGGTGACGTGTTCGCTGGCAGCCTATGGCTTCGCGCGCTTTCGTTTTCCGGGGCGTAACGTGCTGTTCGCGCTCTCGCTCGGTTTGCTGATGGTTCCGTTTCAGGCCATCGTCGTGCAGGAATACCTGCTTCTGCGCCAGATCGGCTGGCTCAATACCTTCGCGGCGCTTATCGTGCCCGGCATGTTCAGCGCTTTCGCACTGTTCCTGCTGCGGCAGGCGTTCCTGCAAGTGCCGATCGAACTCGAAGAGGCCGCGATTATCGATGGCGCGAACCCATTACAGGTGCTCTGGAAGGTGACGCTGCCGCTGTCCGGCCCGGCGCTGGCGGCCTTTGCGGTGATTACGGTACAGGCTGCGTGGAACGACTTTCTGTTCCCGCTGGTGGCGGCCAACACGCCCGAAACGCGGGTGGTGACCATCGGCATCGCGCTGCTGCAGGGCGAACGCAGCACGCCGTACAATCTGATCATGATGGGGTCGTTTCTGGCCACGCTGCCGATGCTGGCGCTCTTCGTGCTGCTGCAACGCTACTTCATCGAAGGCGTCGCCATGTCCGGCCTGAAGCGCTAATCGCACTTCATTCGCCGCCGCATGGCTGGTAAGATTTGGCTTTCATCAGCACGGCGGCGCGCGCCGCGGGAGTTTTCAGTTGGCCGCGTTTGACATCATCGTACTCGGCGATTACTTCTACGATCTGATCTATACAGGCCTCACCGAGTTCCCCGAACTAGGGCGTGAAGTCTTCAGTACCGACGTAACCACCACCGGCGGCGCGATGTACATCACCGCCGTGTCGCTGCGCCGTCTCGGCGTGCGCGTCGGTTGGCCTGCTTATTTTGGCAACGATTACTACAGTCGTTCGGTCTACGACTTCGCCCGCGCGGAAGATCTCGATCTGTCGCTGGCGAAGCACGTCGATGCGCCGTACCGCCGCGTGACGACCGCGATTCCCCTGCATGGCGAGCGCGCGTTCGTCACCTTCACCGACCCCGAAGCGCCAGACCTGCACCGTCACTGGCTGGAAGCGCTCGAAAAAACAGAATTTCGCCATGTGCATCTGGCTTCGCTGGATTGCCCGGAGCGTTTGAAGCCGGTTGCGGAACTGGCGCGGGTGCGTGGCGCGACGGTTTCCGTCGATTGCGGCGATGGGCCGCATCTCAAGAATCCGGCGCAGTGCCGCGAACGGCTGGCCGAAGTCGATATTTTCATGCCAAACGCGCGCGAAGCGCGCATCATTGCGGAAACCGAGACGGTAGATGAGGCGCTGGTAAGGCTGAGCGAGCTGGTTCCCACGATCGTTATCAAAGACGGCGCGCGCGGTTCGATGGCCATCCATAACGGTATCGCCGCCAGCGCACCCGCGATCTCTGCCGGCGAGGTGATCGATACGACCGGCGCGGGGGACTGTTTCAACGCCGGATTTTTGACCGGATTCATCATTGACGGCGCGCCGCTGGAAACCTGCCTGCGTATGGGCAATATTTGCGGCGGGCTGTCGGTCACCGGCGTCGGCGGGGCGACCGCTGCGCCCACACGCGCTCAACTGGACGAGTGGCTGGCGCGGGCATAACCCGGAAGCGGCCACTTCGACGCATGGAGCAAAAAAGAGCGCCGTTCCTGTTTGCGAACGGCGCTCTTTTGTTAGGTTAGCCTTCAGCCGTTACAGC
>QGUR01000199.1 GCA_003242205.1 Chloroflexota bacterium
CGCGCAAAAAAACCGGTTAAATTTTAACTAAAGGCGGGTTTTGCGCTTCTGCTGCAAGAACCGATCGACCGTGAGGGACGCTACAGCGACCATTTCCCGTTCACCGAGGCGGGCTATCCGGCGATCCGCCTGATCGAGCCGCTGGAAAACACCTTCCGCCAGCATACGGCCAGCGATACCATCGATGGCGTCCAGGGCAGCTATTTGACGCGGGCGACACAGGCCGTGCTGGTCGCCGCAACCACACTGGCCGATGGCCCCCGGCCGCCGCGCAACGTCGTATTGCGCGAGGCCGGCAATGGCATGCGCACGCTCGTCTGGGAACCCATGCCGGACGCGACGAGTTATATCGTCGCGCTGCGCTATCCGGGGTCGCTACAGTATGACCAGTATTTCGAGACTGCGGATACCAGCATCACATCCGAGATTTTCACCGCCTCGCGTCTGGCGGGCATCGCCATTTCGGGACGCGATGCGAACGGGCTGCTGGGGCCGCTGTCGAGCGAATACTTTGTCACGAACTAACGGTTATATCGCGCCATGGCCGACCCAATCGAACCGATCCCACCCGAACGCGCGCGCGCGCTTCTCGAAAACGCCATGCGAGAGCGGCTGGGCGATGACTGGCAAGACCCTGAAAGCGGCTGGCGCATGGTCACCGGGCACGACTATATGGCGCGCGTGACGAAAGGGCGCGTCAATGTCGATTTCTATGTGGATCTGCTCGGCAACGTAACCGTCGAAACCTCCGAGATCAATCCCGTACAGGATAGCGGCCGCCTGATCGCCTGGATGTTGTTGCTGGTTTCGTTGGGTATCGCGATGATGGTCGCGCGCGTGCTTGGATGGCTCTAGCTGCCCATTTCGCCTCCCAGTCCGGCCGCCGGTCGCGCCGGTGGCTGCTGCTCATTCTGCTGCTGACGACCATTCTGGCGCTGCCAACGCTGACATATCCACTGGGCCGCGATCAGGGCGAATTTGCCACTATCGGGCGCGGCATTCTGAATGGTCGCGTTCCCTATGTCGAGCTATGGAATCCCAAACCGCCGGCCGTCTTTTATGTCTACGCGGCCGCCATGGCCATCCTCGGCCAGACCACCGAGGCGCTGAGAGCGATTGATATTGTCTTTGTACCCGTCATCAGCGCCGCGCTCTACGGAATCGGGTCGCGGCTGGCAGGACGACGCACCGGCCTCTGGGCCGCCCTGCTGCTGCCTGTTTTCTACTTCACCGAAACCTTTTGGACGCTGACCCAGAACGACGGTATCGCGCTGCTGCCGATGGCGCTGGCCATGTATGCCATGGTGCGCGCCGCCGAAGGCGGGCAACGCGCCTGGTTGTGGGCGCTGGCAGGCGGCGCGCTGTGCGGCTGGGCGCTCTGGTTCAAGTACCCGTTTATCCTTTTCGCCGGCGCTGTTATCGTGAACTATCTGCTGTTAAGGCCGCGCGGCTCGCGTCTGTGGAAACCGCTGGCCGCGTTTCTCGGCGGCGGGCTGGCCACCGGCCTCGGCGGAGTCGGGCTAATGGCGGCGCAGGGCGCATTAAACGCGCTGATCGAAAGCGCGCTGGTCACCTCGCAGTATACGGCACTGGGCTTCAACCTGAATGATCTTGGCGCGGCTCTGGGAACCTATCTCGGTTTTCGCTGGTCACACTGGGGCGCGCTGTTCCTGCTGGCTCTGGCATGGCCGGTTGTCTGGTTGGCTTCCGGGCTGCCAGCGCGCAGGCGATTGTGGGCCGGTGTGTGGATCTGGCTGCTGGCCGGGTTGGCGATCATGCTGGTGCAGGCGAAAGGCTATGATTATCACTGGCTGCCGATGTTGCCCCCGCTGGCGCTGCTCGGCGCGGGGACGCTGGAACGCCTGCTGCACTTCGTCGCGCGTGGCCGCCCGGCCTACCCGTTACGCGCGCTGGCGGCGGGCGCATTGCTGGCAACGCTGGCAGGCGGCGTCTGGCCAAAGACATTGCCCTATCTGAGCGGTCAGGAAGACCGCGTGGCGTATTACAGCCGTTTCCAGGCGGGCGAATTTGTGGCCGACGAATCGCTGCTGGTGTCTCAGTATTTACAGGAACGTGTAGCGCCGGGCGATTCGCTCTTTATCTGGGGCTTTCGGCCAGAAGTCTACTACATGAGCCGCCTGAACCCGGCGACCCGCTTCATCTTCCAGTTTCCACTGGTGGGAACGTGGTATCCGCAGGCGTGGCGAGAGGAAACCGTTGAAGTATTATGGGCAGCCATGCCACCCTATACACTCGTTCTGCAGGTAGACTATATGCCATGGGTGACCGGGCGACACGAAGACTCGAACGAGTTGCTTCAGGAATACACGGAATTGAATAACTGGCTCATTGCTAATTACGTGCGTGAAACGCAGATCGGCAACTTCTTTGTATGGCGACGAAAATCATGACCAACGTGACGGTGCGACCGGCCACTCCAGAGGATATTCCGGCAAGCGCCGAATTGATCCGACTGTACGTCGAACAGGGCAAACTCTTACCGCGCACGCTCGAAGAATTCGACGAACTGCTGCCGACGATGTTCGTCGCCGAACTGGACGGGCGTGTGGTCGGCTGCGCCGCGCTCGAAATTTATTCCCGCAAGCTGGCGGAAATCCGTAGTCTGGCCGTCGCGCCGGACGTTCAGGGGCTGGGGGTAGGCAAGCAGCTTGTGCAGGCGTGCGTCAACCTCGCCAGAGAAAAGAACGTGCTGGAAGTGATGGCGATTACGTCGTCGGATGCCTTTTTCATGGCCTGCGGGTTCAACTATACCCTGCCGGGGGAGAAGAAGGCGTTGTTCATCCAGACGCGCGATGAGGCATAGCGAACATCGCAGCGCCGGCTCGTTTCATCGTGAAAACAAAATATGAAAACAAAAACCCTCTCCGGGAGAGGGTTTTTGTTACTGATCGACCCTTGAAGGCGAAAATCAGCAGGCGTTCTGCGCGTAGCCGAAGGCCTGAATGATCTGATAGATGATGGGGAGGCGATCCCACAGACACAGCGTATCGACCATGAACGCGCCAACCAGCGAACCGCAGCAGCAGAACAGCGACAGCCCCGCGCAGCCGATGAGAATCAGGCGTGTGTTGTTGCGCGGTTCTTCCTCACGGATTTCATACGGATCATAATCGTAGCCAGTTCCGGGAGGAGCCTGTGGCACGACCGGAGGCGCGCTATAGGCGCTTTGCACCGGCTGTTCGTAGCCGCCGCCATAGGGTGTTGCCGGCGCTCCGCTGCCGGGCGCATAGGGTGAAGGTTGCGGCTGCGGGCGAGACACGGCGCTGGACGGCGCGGTCATCGGCATATCGCCGCCGGGCGCATAGCCCGCCTGCATGCCATTGCCTGCCTGATACCCCAGCGTGACCGTCTCACCCAGACCGATCATGTCCCCCACGCGAAGAGGACGCGCGCCGGTCAGTCGCTGGCCGTTGACAAAGGTGCCATTGGTCGAGCCGAGATCTTCGATCGTGTAACCACCCGCACCGCGTGTCAGGCGCATGTGATGCCGGCTGACTTCCGGGTCGTTGATGGTGATGTCGTTCGTGATGTCGCGGCCCAGAGTGATGATATCTTTGTTAAGCTCGTAAACCTGATTGGGCTGCGGGCCACGGCGGACGACCAGCCGGAAGCTGTCGTTGCCCTGCATCATAAGTGCTCCTCCTCAAGGCGGGTGGTGACGCGCTCCAATTGAGCAAGTGGAAGTATACGAAGATTGTTTTTGCCTGTCAAATGTGCGGAAACGGCTTAATTTAATGGCAACGTTAACATATCGGACACATGCCGCTATCGCGCTTGAAACCGGCAGTTAATGTTATTGAAGTCATCGCTTACCCGCCTATGTAAGCGCCCCCAACAGCACTCAGTTGCGCTTGACAAGCGGACTCCTTTTCAATTATGCTGACAGCTAACTAACACGCGTTTGTAACCAGAGCGACCGCCGTCGATGGTGTGGGTGCGCTCTTAAAACCTGAGTTGTGGTTGGAGATACCAGTGCCATGAACCTTGAATTTGGGGTCATGCCAAAGCGCATCTGGATCGAGTCTCAGGACTGTGATCCCGATGCCAGCGATGTCATTGTGGAGATGGAAGACGGCAGTTTTTATACGGCGCTCTTTGTGACACTCCCCTACCTGCGCCGCCAGATGGAACTCAGCTTCGAAGTTAGCAAACAACTCCCAGATACCCCGGCCATCCGCTACGCCGTCATGGAAACCCCTCATATCCTCGTCGAAAACCTCTGCCGCGACACAATCGAGGATACAATCGACAACCTCCTCGCACTCGACACCTTCGAGACGGTCTTCACGCGCGTCATCGACGACTCGATGGACGAGAATGACAGCGAGGCCCGCACTCGCACGGCGGAAGTCGCCGCTGTCGTCCTCACCGAAGTCCTCCGGGCTGAAGAAAACACCGTCGCCTGATGGCGACGACGTGACTTCAAACACTCCGAACCAAATCTGACATTCACAGGCAGGCCCGCCCGCTCTGTTGTTTCGCATGGGTGACAACCAGAGCGGGCAAGGGCCGACCGCTTGCCGGCAGCGGGCCGTCGTTTGTTATAATGACGCTCGCTCCTGCCCCGGCTGTTTTATATTTACGACGCCTGAACGCCGTCGCGCCGAGCCGCGCGGGCGCTTTGCCTGTATCAACCCGAGGTAAACCATGTCAAACGGACGCTACGAAGATAGCCAGCTCTACCGCATTCGCCATTCAGCGGCCCACGTCATGGCACAGGCCATGCTGGAGCGCTTTCCCGAGGCCAAGATCGCTATCGGCCCGCCGATTGAAGATGGCTTCTATTATGACTTTGACCTGCCGCGTCCGGTGACTGAGGAAGATCTGGAGTGGGTGGAAAACCGGATGAAAGAGATCATCCGCGGGAACCATCCTTTTACGATGCGCGAGGTCAGCGCATCCGAAGCGCTGGAGTTTTTCAAGGACCAGCCTTACAAAGTGGAGTTGATCAAGGACCTTGTCTCCGGGCGTGTCGATGAAAACGGCAACGAGATAGCCGCGCCCGCCGAGAAGATCACCTTCTACACGCACGACACGTTCACCGACCTGTGCCGGGGGCCGCACGTCGCCAACACCAGTGAAATCGACCCTGAAGCCATCAGCATCACGTTCAAGAAACCGGCGGGGGCCTACTGGCGTGGCGACGAAAAACGCGAGCAACTCACGCGTATTTACGGCACGGCATGGGAGAACAAGGAACAGCTTGACGACTACCTGAACCGGCTGGAAGAGGCGAAACGCCGCGATCACCGGGTGGTGGGTGAAAAACTGGACCTGTTCACCTTCAGTCCGCTGGTCGGCAAGGGCCTACCGCTGTGGAAACCCAAGGGCGCGCTCCTGCGTGACACGCTGGAACGCTGGCTGCGCCAGATCCAGATTGAAAACGGCTATGAACCGGTGGTGACGCCGCATATCGGCAATCTGAACCTGTACCGTACATCCGGCCATTATCCTTACTACAAGGACAGCCAGTACGCGCCGATTCAGATCGATGAGGAAGAATATCTCCTCAGGCCGATGAACTGCCCGCACCACATCATGATCTACAAGAGCGAGATGCGCTCTTACCGCGATCTGCCGGTGCGCTACGCCGAGTTTGGCACGGTCTATCGCTACGAGCAGTCAGGCGAGCTGCACGGCCTGACGCGCGTGCGCGGATTCACGGTCGACGACGCGCATCTGTTCGTGACACCAGATCAGGTGCTGCCCGAATTCAAACGCGCCGTGCAACTGATTCAGCACGTGTTCAATACGCTGGGGCTGACGGACTTCCGCGCGCGCGTCGGCCTGCGCGACCCGCAAAGCGACAAGTACGTTGGCGACGACGCGCAATGGGAGCGGGCGGCCAGAGACATCATTCAGGCTTGCGACGACCTCGGCCTGACCTACACGGTGGAAGAAGGCGAAGCGGCGTTCTACGGGCCGAAACTCGACTTCATCTTCCGCGACGCGCTCAAGCGCAACTGGCAGCTTGGTACGGTTCAGGTCGATTACAACCTGCCGGAGCGATTCGAGCTGGAATATGTGGCCGAGGATGGCTCACGCCAGCGGCCGGTGATGATCCACCGCGCGCCGTTCGGCAGTCTGGAGCGCTTCATCGGCATCCTGATCGAACACTTCAACGGGGCGTTCCCGCCATGGCTGTCGCCGGTACAGGTGCTGCTCATTCCGATTACCGACCGGCACGTGCCATACGCCGAGTCGGTGGCCGCGAAGCTGGCTGATGTAGGTATCCGCGCCGAAGTCAACAGCGGCAAAGCGCGCATGGGTGCGAAGATTGCCATCGGGCGCGAGCAGCACATCCCGTGGATGCTGATTATGGGCGACCGCGATGTCGAGGCGAACGCCGTTAGCGTTCGCCTGCGGACGGACGAAGACCTCGGCTCCATGCCGGTGGACGAATTCATCGCGCTGGCCAAACGGGTGATCGACGAAAAATCCCTGTCACTCAGCTAGGCGTAAATACAGGGGGACGCAACGTCCCCCTGTTGATTCCTGTCACAGGCATAAGGCTGGGCGGCGAAGCAATCAGACCGCAGCGCCATTTCTGGAAGCGTTGTTCCCTGCCTTGCAATTCAGTACCAGTGAACTGATCTGATATTGCCGGGAGAAAACGGTCAGCTTACCGGCAAATGCCCCCGGAACCGCACGGATGGGAGACAAGTCAGATCGCCTTGCCTTTTCTACTTCTGTACACCTGTTGCACACATGAAAGTATGTGATCAACTCCCAATCCTTAGGGGGTAAATGGCAATGACTGTATTGTAGTATGTAAACATACAGCATCTTCATTGAAAGAGTGTGACGTGAAGACATGAACCAGTTAACCGATCTGACCCCGTACATCTTTGGGGCCATCACGCTGGCCGGAGTGCTGTATTTTCTCTACAGCATCATCTTTGGTGAAGTTTCCGGCGACGGCGGCCCGGATCTCGAAGTCGCCGACGATGCCGGTAAATTTGGCTGCACGATCATCGCGGCGTTTCTGGCCGCCTTCGGCGCGGTCGGGCTGCTCGGCACGCTTTCAAACTGGGGCCTGCCGCTAACTTTAGGCGCGTCGGTCGTTTTCGGCCTCGTCATCGGGCGGATCATCATGGCGGTGCTTGCCTACGTCGTGCGCCAGCAATCGACCGAGCGTCATCGAATTGACGACCTGATTGGCGTAAGCGCGCGCGTGACGATTGACACGCCTGCCGGCGCGACTGGCGAGGCCATGGTCGAAACCGCGTATGTCAGCAAATATCCGGTCAGAGACGTGACCAACAGTCCACTCAGCAGGGGCGATTACGTCGAAGTCGTTGATGTGCGCGATGGAACGCTGTACGTCAAGAAGAAGCGCCAAGGCTAAGGTTGAAAACGCCTCAGCCGTCGTATGATTGCAGACATCTGTCGAAACTGAAAGGAGACACAGCGTGGAAGGAGCCGGGATTTTGATTGTCGTTGGCGTGGTGGTCATTTTGGGCATTGCCCTGGTAGCGCTGATCACACGCCAGTACCACCGCGTGCCGCCCAGCGAAGTCATGGTCGTTTACGGTCGCAAAGAGGCGCGGCTGGTCACTAACGGCGGCGTATTCGTGATGCCAATTATTGAAACCTACAAGAAACTGGACATCACGATCATGACGATTAAGCAGGAAAAGGATGAGGTTTACACCGTCAGCGGTGTGCCGATCCGCCTGGACTGGGTAGCGCAGGTGCAGATCGACCCTGACGAGGCCATGCTGCGGACGGCGGCGCGCGCCTTTCTCGATAAGTCTCGTGAAGAAATCCGCGACATTATTACCGAAACGCTGAGCGCCAACTTCCGGGCGATTGTCGGCCAGATGACCGTCGAGGGCATCCACCGCGACCGCGACGCCTTCGTGCAAAAGGTACAGGATCTGGCCCGTGACGACGTCGCCTCGATGGGCGTGCGTATCATCGCCATGGGCATCGAAGAGATCAGCGACGATCAGGGCTACCTGACGGCGATGGCCGCGCCACAAATCGCCGCTGTCAAGCGCGACGCGCAGATTGCCGAAGCGGAAGCCGAACGCGAGGCGCGCGTCAAAGCAGCAGCCGCCAGACAGGAAGCCGAGCAGGCCGAACTGGACGCCCAGCGGAAAATCCTGCAGCAGCGCGAGGCGCTGGCTATCCGCGAAGTGGAAGTCGAAAAGACGGTCGGGCTAGCGCGAGCTGCCTCCGAGCAGGAAGTGCAGAAGCAGCGCGCGCTTGCCGTCGAGCAGCAGCAGGAAGCTGAAGTGCTCGTTCCGGCCCGCGCCCAGCGTCAGGCGATTGAAATCAAGGCTGAAGCTGAGCCCCGCCGTGTAACCATCAGCGCGCAGGCCGAACCGGAAGCGGTCCGCGCCCGCGCACACCCCGAGCACA
>QGUR01000200.1 GCA_003242205.1 Chloroflexota bacterium
CTCAGGCGCTGGCGGAGCGCGCCCGTGAGCTGGCGGCGCGGTCCGGGCGGATGGTGGTCGTCGGCGGCGGGCTGACCGGTATCGAAGCGGCAGCCGAATTCGCCGAGACGTATCCAAACCTGCGCGTGTGGCGCGCTTCCTGATGAGGCTGGTACGGCTCGCGCCGCCCGGTTTCAGTGTCGACATCATGCCGGTGAACGCGAAACCCGCGCTCGCCATCCGCGATGCGAACGGGCGTATCGTTACCGTCATCAACGTCGACATTCGTGATGGCCGGATTGCCGGGCTTCAGTTCGTCCTCAATCCCGACAAGCTGGCGCACCTCAACCGTTAACCGGATGAATGTCATCTCGAAAAGCGAAGCGTAACGCTGGCATGCTCATAACGGAGGCCGCAAAATTCAATGCCGGGGATTCCGGCATGGGGGGAACGGCGCGGAAACGGTTTGTGGCCTGCCGCGCCTGTTCGACGTGCTTCGCCTCGCATCGGGGGAAGCGGCGGGTTGTCACAAGGCGGCCCGCCGCTTTTTATTGCGGCGGTTCCTCCGGGGCAAGCGGCAGGATGAAGCCGAAAACGCTGCCTTCGCCATACACGCTTTTTACGACCATCTGCCCGCCAAAGCGTTCGATGGCGCTTTTGACCAGATAGAGGCCAAGCCCCGTGCCTTCAATTCCGGCGGTTTCCTCGGTGGTGATGCGCGAGAACGGGATAAACAGCCGGTCGAGTTCGGTTTCGGGGATACCAAAGCCGGTGTCTCGCACCTCGAAGCGCGTTTCGCTGCTTGCGACAGACAGGCATAGTTCGACCTTCCCGCCTGCCGGCGTATATTTGATGGCGTTACCCACGAGGTTGGTGAGCGCTTCCGCCAGATAGGCGTAATCGCCCTCCACGTAAACCGGCGTTTCTGGTAGCGACAGGCTCAGTTGCAACTGTCGCTCCTGCGCCGCAGGTTGAAATTCCTGAAATGCTCTGGAGACCATATCGCGCAGGTCGATGCGCTCGGTTCTGCGCTGCGCCAGCGCTTCCACCCGCTCCAGCGAGAGGATGTTGTCGACAATGGATTGCATTTTGTTGATGGCGGAGTCCAGGCTATCGAACGCCAGCCCGCGTTCTTCAGGCGTTAGCTCATCCTCTTCGCGCAGAAGCTGCACGAATCCGGTGACGACGCTGAGCGGGCTGCGGAGATCGTGCCCGGCGATGCGGATGATGTCGGTAGTCAGGTCGAGCGCCTGGCTCAGATCGGCATTCGATCGGGCCAGTTTCTGCAACATCTCGTCGTGTCGCAGCAGCGCTTCCTCCGCTTCGAGGCGCAGGCGCTGTTCGCGCTGGCGCTCAAATTCCGAAATGGCCATCTGCGCCAGCGTTTCCAGAATTTCGACTTCTTCTACCTGCCAGCGCCGGGGCTCACCTTGCAGGACGCAGAGCGCGCCCAGAACAAAACCGGGAGGCGCGCGCAGTGGCACGCCGAGATAGGCGATCGCGTTCAGCGCGGTAACTACTGGGTTGTCCTTCAGTGCTGGGTCCTGGCGCGCGTCTTCGATGATCAGCGGTTTGCCGCTTTCAACCACATGGTGGCAAAACGCGCTTTTAAGATCGACTTCTCGTGTTGTTGCAAACGGTTCGTGCAGGCCGAAGAAACTTTTGAAATAGTGGCGGTTGGCATCCACCAGTGTCAGCAACGCGACCGGGGTAGACAGAACCCGCGCAGCAAGGCTTGTCAACCGGTCAAATACCTCTTCCGGGGGCGTATCCAGCAGCATGAGACTGTGCAGATAGGCCAGCCGATCAGGGTCTGTAATTACACTCGCATGGTGGCCATGCGCCATCGAAGCTCCTGCTGCTCATCGGCCAACGCCGTCTCGATTGTAACGCCAGAGCAATCGTTTACACATAAATTTTATAAATTTTTAAGACATAAGTCAGCGGTTGCCGACAGGCTCGAACAGTGGCAGTTCAAACCCGAACGTGCTGCCCTGTCCTTCGACGCTGTGAAACCGGACTGTGCCATGATGGCGCTCGACGATGCTTTTGACCAGATACAGCCCGAGGCCCGTCCCGTCAATCGCCTGTGTTTGCAAGGTCTTGACCCGGAAAAACGGCTGGAACAACTGGCCCTGCTGGTTTTCCGGGATGCCGATGCCCGTGTCCGCCACATCCAGCACGGCGCGCCCGTTTTCCACCCACAGAGACAGCGTGATGGAACCGCCGGATAGCGTGTACTTGATGGCGTTGCTGAGAAGGTTGGTAAGCGCTTCGTAAATCTGCACCGGATCGACTTCCACGACGACGGGGTGCGCCGGCACGTGCAACTGCAGTCGCAGGCCTTTCGCCTCTATCTCGTGGCTAAAATCGGCTTCCGCCCGCTGGATCGCGGCCCGAAGGTCATACAGTTCCAGCGCTTTCGTCTGTACCGCGTGAATGCGTTCCAGCGACAGCACATCGCTGGTCATTTGTTCCATACGCCGGACGGCACGATTCATGGTTTCGAAGTACCGGCGATATTTCTCGTCTTGCCCCAGCTCGCCCTCAAGCAGCGTCAGATAACCGGCGATCACTCCCAGCGGATTTCGCAGGTCGTGGGCGGCGACGCGTATCATGTGCGTCTTGAGCTGCTCCAGCTCCTTCACCTGAGTATAGAGTGCCTGCAACTCGCCCAACTGCTGGCGCGTGACCTGATACAGACGGGCGTTGTCGAGCGCGACGGCGATGCGCGCCGCCAGCAGTTCCATGAATTCTGTCTGGTTGCGAAACGCGCCAACCCGATCGTTTTCCAGACCGAGCAGCCCGACGAGCGTTTCGTGCGAGACAAGCGGCAACAGCAGCATGGCACGTGTGTCCGGGCGCAGCGGCTCATGACCCGGTTCAAGCTGCACGTCGTCCACCAGCACCGTCTCGCGAGAGGCAAGCGCGCGGGCAAACAGCCCGCTGGAAAGAACGCGGCGCGATCGCTCGTCTTTCAGCGACGGGTATCCGGGCGTCGTACGCTCATAGCGAATTTCATCGCCTTCCAGCACGGCGACGAAACCCGCACTTGCCCCGCTCATCGTCACGGCGGTGTCAAGCGCCACCACCAGAGCGTAATCCATATCCAGCGATTTGGTGAGATCGTCGTCGACTTTCTGTAACGCGGCGAGAACGTTGATGCGGCGCTGCAGCTCGAATTCAGCCCGTTTGCGCTCGCTGATGTCGCGCACCAGCACCAGCACCTGCTCGTCATCCAGCGCCGTGAACCGCGCTTCGTAATAGCCTTCTATGGCCTCGAAGCTGTATTCCATCGTTTGCGGTTCGCCGGTGGCCAGCGCGCGGCGAACCGCGCGCAGCCCGACGTGCTTCAGCTCGTCGGGAAGCGGCAGATCCCAGATGCCCGACCCGATCACGCGTTCTCGCGGGATCAGCAGTTGGTTGTCACTGTTGGCCTGATAATCGAGGAACGTGCCATCGGCGGAAACGATCAGCATCAGGTCGGGGATGGCTTCCAGCAACTTCCGGGTACGCTGTTCGCTGCGCCTGAGCGTCTCGGCATCGCGCTTGCGGCCGGTGATGTCCAAAAATGACGACACGACCGCTTCGGGCCGCTCCGGATCCGCGCCCCACACCGGCTGTGTATTGACGGAGACCCACGTGAGTTCGCCGTCCGAGCGCTGAAAGCCCATCACGACATTGGCTTGCGACTGGCCCGTGCGGAATGTCTTGGCGATCGGAAGCTCGTCGGGAGGAAAAGGCGCGCCCTCTTCGTTGATTGCCCGGATCGCAAAATAGTCGATTGACCGGCCGACAAGCTCTTCCAGCGGTATTCCCAAAATACGCTGCGCCGCTTCATTGGCCGCCAGCACCATGCCATCGGCGTCGACCACCGTCACGCCCTCGGCCAGTGTCGCGATCATCGAGCGATAGTGCTCCTCGCTCTGGCGCAGCGCGGTTTCAAAACGACGCCGTTCGTTCGCGTCGTGCGCGATTCCGTGGACGCCGGTTAAAGTGCCGTCCGGGCCATGCGCCGGCAGCAGGTGAAGGTCGTAAAGGCCGTATTCCGTCTCGATAGTCGTGCTGATATTCGCGCCTACCAGTGCGCGCTGAAAAATCTCCCTGTACTGATCGAGGCGATGGTGCTCAAGCAGGTCGAAAATGCCTTTGCCAATCGAGCTTTGGCCTCGAAGCGGCGGCAGGTTGCCACGTATCGTCAGCACCACGCCGGACGGGTCGAGGGTGAAAAGAGTTAAGGGGGTGGGATCATCCATAAAGGCGTGTGTTCACCCGGCTCGCAGCAAAACAGACTAATTGCTGCCCCCCGCCGTACTGGAGAGGAGCGCATGTTACAGCCCTGTAATTACAGGTTAGCATGGAAGCAAGGAGGCCAAAAGTAAGATATCGTTAAGTTTGTATAGCATGTGTGAATAATATGTCCGTCTGCGATCAGGTTAGAGTATCGCTTCAGCCGGCCCGACCGGGAGGTTGAAGGTTCGCGCCACTGCCGGATGCATGACCTGTCCTCGATAGACATTCAGGCCTTTCGCCAGTCCGGGGTGGCTACGCAACGCCTCGTGCAGGCCGAGGTCGGCCACCCGCATCACGTAAGGCAGCGTCGCATTCGCCAGACCGAGGCTGGAAGTACGCGGCACGGCTCCCGGCATATTGGCCACGCCGTAGTGCAGCACGCCATCCACGACATAGGTCGGGTCGCTGTGTGTCGTCGGGTGGGTGGTTTCGACACAACCGCCCTGATCGACGGCGACGTCGACGATCACGCTGGACGTGGGCATGGTCTTCAGCATATCGCGCGTGACCAGATGCGGAGCCCGCGCGCCCGCGATCAGCACCGCGCCGATGACGGCGTCCGCCGTGGCCACGGCTTCGGCGATGTTGGCGGCGTTGGAATAGAGCGTGGTGATGTGTCCATGCAGCACATTATTGAGGTAACGCAGCCGTTCGATATTGATGTCCAGCAGGGTGACCGATGCGCCCATGCCGAGGGCGACTTCGGCGGCGTTTGTGCCAACCGTTCCCGCGCCGAGCACGACGATGTGCGCCGGGCGCACGCCCGGAATGCCGCCGAGCAGGATACCGCGCCCGCCCTCCGGCTTTTGCAGATATTGGGCGACGATCTGGGCGGCCATGCGTCCCGCAACCTCGCTCATCGGTTCCAGCAGCGGCAGGCGGCCATTCGGGTCTTCGACGGTTTCGTAGGCCAGTCCGGTCACGCCGCTGGCGAGCAGCGCGCGCGTTAGTTCCTCGCTGGCAGCCAGATGCAGATAGGTGAACAGGATCAGGTCTTCGCGCAGATACGGATATTCCTGCGGCAGCGGCTCCTTGACCTTGACGATTAACTCAGAGTCCGCCCACACGTCGGCAGCGGATGAAACGATCTGCGCTCCGGCGTTGATGTATTCTTCGTCCCGGAAACCGCTGCCCAGCCCCGCCCCGGTTTCGACGAGGACGTCATGACGCCGGGTCAGCTCGCGAACCGCGCCCGGCGGCAGTGCCACACGGTATTCGTTATCTTTGATCTCTTTTGGAATGCCGATACGCATACCACGCTCCTGATGTTGATAGCACAACTCTATTCCCATCATACATGATGCCCAATATCATGTATCTATAGTTTAGGCAGGCTGTACGAAATTCGCTCGTCAGCGTGGAATGGGCAGGCTGTTCAGCGACACAAGCCCTGCCTGATCGGCGAAATACAGCGCGCCCGCGCCGAGGAGAAACAGCACGCCCAGAGTGATAAAGACCGATGCAATACGCAGCAACCGGCCGATCTGGCGCATGCTAAAACGCAGCACGACGAAGATGATGGACCCGGCGACCGCGACGACCGGCAGCGCGGCGGCGTTGAGCACGCTTTGCAAAGCTGGCGTCACGCCGCTGCCAAGCAGGTCTGCCGCTATCGTGCCGAGCGGCAACGCGCCGTTGCCCAACACGTAGGCCCAGAGCGCCCAGCCGATGACAGCCAGCACTGCGCCGACGATGATGTCGGCAATCAGGCCGAAGTAGGGGATACGCAGGAGATAGACGACGATGAAACTCAACAGACCGGCCATAAAGACCGTGTTGCCTGCCAGTTCGCCAATGATGGAAGTCAGGTCAGGCTGCTGCTGGTCGGCGATGGCGGTCATGCCGGCGAAGACGCTGGCCGCCGCGATCTGGCCAAAACCTTCCGGCAACCGCCCTCGATAACCGGAATAGAGGGCGCGCAGCAGCGCCGCCGCCGGAAACATATACTGCCCCGCCAGTTGCAACAGCGATGCCAGCGTCGCCTCGTTGATCTCGATCATGTTTATCCTCACCACAAAAAAACAGCCGCACATTTATAACACCACGGCGCGTCATTGTGGGCGTTGTCGCAGGCGAGGCCGCGAACCGTGACCTTGCCGCTTCGACATGAATAGGGTACTTTTGCGGCGGAAAGCGAGAAATTTGTATGGCTGATCTACAACAGCGACTCGAGGAGTTGCGCGCTCATATCCGCCAGTTGGGCGATGAGCCTGACGCCGAACGGCTGGCAGCGCTGGAACGCGAGGCGCGCGCGCTGCTGACGGATGCCAAGAATACGCCGCAGGAACCGGCGGCGCAGGCCCTGTTCGCCGAACTGGCGCGACGCAGCAGCCCGACATCGCCGACGGCGGCGACCGTGCGCGGTTTGGTCCGGCGCGCGCGTATTCGTTTGGAAATCGCGGGCGACGATGAAGACGTCGATGAGGCCATCGACATTTTGGCCGAGGCGCTGTCTCTCAGTCCGAACGACCCGGATGTGGTCGCGATTTTGCAGGAGGCCGGGCGACATAATTCGCAGGCAGCGCAGCGCGTGAACGATCTGTTCGCGCGTCATGGCATTACGCCGCCGCAACAGCAGACGACGGTTGCCGAGCCGCCGGTCCCGCCCGCGCCCGACGTGCGCCGCTCAACCGTCACCTATCCGACCTCCTCCGGCTATCCGCCGCCGGAACGCGAGCTGTTTCAGGACGGCCCGCCGGTGCGTCGTCAGGGAGGCCAGTCCGCGTCGCAAACAGGCAGCGACATCGACGAGGCCATGTCCGAGATGACGCAGTTGTATTATGCCGGCGACTACCAGCAGGTCGTCGATGTCGCCAATCGCATCCTCTCGCAACAGCCCGGCAACCCAACAGCGCTGGAATATCGCCAGAAAGCCGAAGACAACCTGATCCGCGGCGTCGTGCCCGACCATCGCATCCCGTTCGATGCGCGCGTGGCCTATAACCGCGCCAACTCGCTGGTACGCGCCGGCAACTATGATGAAGCCGAACGCCTTTACCGCGAGGCGCGCGATCTGGCCGAGCGCAGCGGCATTGCAAGCTGGAAAGACGCCGAACAGGCGCTGCTCGACATTCAGGATCTGGCGCTGGCCCGCGAACTGCTGAACGAAGGTGACCGGCTGGTGGCCGCCGATAACTGGAACGAAGCGCTGCGGAAATACGAAGGCGCGCTGCGCGTCGTGCCCAACGATCCGCAGGCCGAGGAACGGATCGACCGTTTGCGCCGCGTGCAATCGGACTACGATCAGGCGTCGGTGCAGTTAAACATGCTCAGCGGTTCGCTCACCGATCAGGCGGCGCAGCTTCAGAATATCCTCAACATCGTCGCGCGGCTGCGGCAGGATCTGCCCAATAGCCAGCGCCTGACCCAGTTGTCGCTGGACGCTCAGAACCGGCTCAACGGCATCAAGTCCCAGCTTAGCGATCAGGCACAGGCCACGTTGATGCGCGCCAGCCATGCCACTTCGCTCGAAGAGCGCCTGAACCTGACCAACGACGCGCTGCAATTGCTGGAGTTCGGCATCAAGCTCGATCCAAGCGACAGCGAGCTTTCCGAAAAGCTGCTCGAAGCTCGCTCCAACGCCAGCGACATGCAGCGCGCCCGTCAGGTGATCGAGCGGGCGGCGGCGCTCATCAGCCAGAATTTCGATAACGAACTGATACAGGCGCGGGCAATGCTCGCCGGGCTGCGCGATTACACGCAGGACAGCCGCTACCGCGTCGTCGTCAGCGATCTGCAGCAGCGGCTGGTCGAACGCGCGTCGGCGGCGCTGGAAGAAGGCGATGCCGACGAGGCCGAAACCTGGCTGGAAATGATGCGCGAGGAGCCGTTCAACGTGCTGGGCCGCCGGGCCGAACTCACCCGTCTGGAAAACGGCCTGCGCGAGTTGCGGACGCGCAAGCGCCTGCGGCTACTGGGCATCATCATTATCATCATCATCGGCGGCACGCTTGGCCTGATCGGCACGCAGCCGGTATGGGAGCCGATCATTAACCCGCCGCCCACGCCCACGCCGAGCGATACGCCGACACCAACGGCCACCTTCACCCCCTCGGATACGCCGACGGCCACGCTGACGCCGTCGATTACGCCGACCGACACGGCGACGCCGACGG
>QGUR01000201.1 GCA_003242205.1 Chloroflexota bacterium
GAAGGGGCGGAGGGGGGGGCCGCCTGGTCTGCTTTGGCGATGCGGTGCAGGCTGCCATCACCGACGAGGTGTACGCGGTGTTCTACCAGTTCCACGGCGCGGCGGGCGACCGCGTTCAACTGCGCGCCGAAACTCTCACCGGCGACCTCGACCCGGTGATCGTCCTGCGCGATGCCAATGATCGCAACTTGCCCAACGGCATCAACGACGACGCCAGCCCGTCGACGCGCAACAGCGAGCTGGACTACACGCTGCCCGCCGACGGCCAGTACATCGTGGCGGTCACGCGTTTCGGCGTGCGCGACGGCACGACAACCGGCACGTTCCGGCTGACGCTGGATAAAGTTGAGCCGTGAACCCTTCTGGCGGCACATCCGCCGGGCTGTTTTGCCACCGGGTAGCGCTGCTCCGGCAATCCGGGGCCGGTATGACGTTTGACGAGCCAATACAGGAACTGTGTCCGTACCGCCCGAACATGGCTGACCCTACAATGCAGGTAGCATGCAGGGTCGATGGAGGTAACAGGCGAGCCATGTTGAAACCCGGATACTACTACGGCAAGGACGAGCACGAGATTGCGGTCGAGCTTAGCCGCGAAGGGCTGGCGCCGAAGCGCGTCGTCGAAACGCCGGGCAGCCGCTACGACTGGCACAAGAACGCGTTCGATATTCTGATGGCCTTTCTGGAAGGTTCGGCTGAGATACGTATCGGCGAGGACGTGTACCGGTGCAAGCCGGGAGACCGCCTCGTCATCAGCGGCGGCATCGAGCACAGCGCAGTCGTCGGCGATGAGGGCTGCGTCTACCTGATGACGCAATGCCCAACCTGCGCCGACTGAACGAACACTCGTATACCGGGCGCAAACGGGCGTTGATGAAAACGCCCGTTGCTCCTCCCGCTACTTCACGAAATACAGCAATTCGCCCGGTTGCAGGATCTTGTACGGCTGCCGGGGCGCAAAGCGCTCGAAGGCATCGGCGATGCTGCCCATCGGGATGGCGTTATTCGGGAACAGGTCGTTGTGCCCGACGATCACCAGTCCCCAGCCCATGTCTTTCGCCAGCCGGGCTGCTTCGGCAGGCCATAGATTGCCGATCGCCCCAACATCGGTTTCACGATACCAGTCGCGCCCGTTGACCGGCAGCATGGCGACATCCACCGGATAGCGCCGCAGCATCTCGACGTAGCCCTCGTAGATAATCGTGTCGCCGGAGTGATAGAGCCGGACGCCGTTCCACTCGATGAGGAAGCCGAGCCAGCGATGCCCTTTCCCGGCGTCGTCTTCCAGCGTGTAATGGGCGGACGGCAGCGCGGTCAGCCGGGCGCTGGTGCCGGGGATGGTCATCGTTTCGTGAACGCGCGGCACGATGATGCGCCCTTGCGGAATATCGGCCTCGGCCATGATGTCGAGGCTCCAGCCCGTGACGATAAACCGCGCCTCCGGGCTGGCCTGCGCCAGCGCGACCAGTGAACCGGGATCGAGATGGTCACCGTGTTCGTGGCTGGCGAGGAAAGCGGCGGCGTTCGTCACCTCGCTGGCGCGCAGCGGCGGGGCATAGGCGCGCGTCCACCAGTCGCCCGCGACTTCGCGCACGTAGTCGCTCAGGTAGATGTCGATATAGAGGATGCCATCCGGGCCTTTGACGGCAATGCCCATCTGGCCCATGCCCCAGATCGCCAGACTGTTGGGGATGATCGGCGTACTGGCCATGTGGTCGAGCAAATCGCGTCCGGTTCGCATCAGGGCCTCCCTGTCGGCGTCGGTCTTGCATCGTTAAGGCAGAGATTAGCGCGGCGCTAGGCTATAATCCAGAACGTGTGTGGACTGGTGTTAGAAACGGCGGCTTTATGTGCAGCGACATAAGTTTTTTGCTTGGGCTTGTGCTCCTGATTAAAGGGAGCTTTCGCGTTAGCAACCGTGAAGTGCCGAAACGCATAGGCCGTATTGTCGGCCTGGTGTTGATGTCGCCTCCATTAATAACCGCGATCTATGTGTTTCTCGTTGTCGGCCCCAGAGGGATTTTCGATGAGGCCGTCTTGGTGAACATAGCGTTTGTTCAGATCGCCTCGCTGCTGCTTGCGCTCTCGGTCGCAGGTTATCTCGTCTTTTCGCTTCCGCAAACCGCGTCATCGACCTTCCCCCAATCGCCCGCTACTCCGCGCTACAACGCCGTCATGACGCCCGCGGAAGTCGCCGACTACCTGCGTATTTCCGAATTTGAAGTCATCGCGCTGATCGAGGAAGGCAAGCTGCCCGCCGCGCGCATCGGCGGCGAGTATCGCATCGCGCGCAGCGCTGTCGATGATTTCCTGACCAGCAGGGGGGCGGAGTAAGATTCCTCCCCCTGATCCTTTCCCCCGCCCGTGTTCCGCTTTGGAAGGCTTTGCAATCGCAGGGAAAAGGGAGTTGGGGGAAGGCTTTTACTATGCCCCTGCCTGCCTTACGCTCGTTCCCAGCGCACGCTGAACGGCACGGTCTGCCCCGCCTCGAAGCTGAGCGGCAGCATGAAGTATGAGCCGTTGCGCCAGTTCGGAATGATCTCTCCGCCGACCGTGATTTTGACGTTGAAGGCGTCTTCCGGTACGTATACGTAAATCGCCCGCGACCCGCGCACGACGCCGCGATACTCGCCATGCACGGCGTTGGGCGCGACGCTCAAACGCAGCAGGCGCGTATCCAGCGTGAAGCGTTCGCGCGGGACATGCGGATGAATGAGCAGCCCATCGCCGCCGGGAGCGGGTTCGACGCCGCACACGCGCAACAGCGCCAGCAGGGCCATCGCATCGGGATTCGCGTTCATCACCGGGAAGTCGGTCATCGGCGTGACGGCGCTCGACCACGTGCCGCCCGGCTGCTCGGAATTGAGGCCGTTGATGCCGTCCGGCCCGGACCATGTGGCAAACCAGATATCGGGATAGACATGGGCGTGAATAGCGAAGGTGTTGCGGTTGAGCGAGCGCCATGCCAGTTCGTCGTGCCCGCAACGCGCATACGCCCACGTCAGCAACTGCGACACCGCGGGCCAGACGGGGCCGCCGGGGCGCAGCGCCGCGCCAACCGGCGACGGCTCATCCACCAGCGCGTCGATTCTGGCGATCAACGCGCCCTGCGTGCCGGACTCGGCGGCCAGCCCGCTGATGAGCGCCCATGGCTGCGCCTCCAGTTCGAAGTGATTGATGACGATCTCGCGGTTGTCCGCACCGCGCAGAATCGCCCGGTTATACCAGCCCGCCGGGTTCCACTGGCGCGCGGCAGCCGCTTTCAGCCCCGGCAGAGGCGCGCGCAGGTAGGCGGCGAGTTCGCCGTCGTGCGCCTCAACGAGCGCCGCCAGCAGTGGCAGCACGTACAGCGCCATCTGTGTGTTGGGGATCGACTCGCCGTTGCGCTTCGAGTTCTGGTAGGTGACGCCAAACGGCCCGATGCCATCGGCCAGCGCGGTTTCGATGACGATGCCATCTGACCAGTCGCCCGAACCGATTTTGATCAGCCCATTCCTGCCGGTGCCGACCGACTCGAACAGATGCTTGGCGGCGACGCGAATGTGATCCAGCCCGGTTCTGCCCAGATCAGGCGGCGCGGCGTCCGGCGGGTAGAACGGGATTTCTTCGTGCAGGATGGAATTGTCGCCGGTGGCCGCCAGATATTCGGTCAGCGCCAGCATGAAAAACAGGTCGAGGTCGGAAGGGGAAGCGTGCAGCCCCAGCGCGTCATCGACGCAACCGTATCCCGTGAAAGCGTAGGGGATGCGCCCGGTATGCGCGTTCTGAAGCTGCATCAACAGGCGAATCAATTCTCGTGCCAGTTCCGGCGCGACATAGGACAGCGGCAGCGAGAACAACGCCTGATCGCGGGGAGCGCCATCCGCGCCATGCAGATAGAGATAGGCCGAACCCTGTGGCACGACATGCAGGCCGTGAAAGCTGTTGTAAGTCGTCGCCGACAGCAGGTTATACGAGTGCCATGCCATCTCGCGCTGTAAAACCGGGTCTTCGCCGGTATTGAAATAAGCCAGATGTTCTTTCCAGCAGGCTTGTGTTTGCTTGCGCGGGTCTCCCCGGCGGTATTTCTCCAGAAAGGCGAGATTGCTTTCGTCCTCGCCGGACGGCGTTGCGGTGTATCCGGGCCGGACCGCGCCATAAGCGAAGCGCAGGCTGGCCTTCTCCGCCGGGCCGAGCGTCACGTCGCGGCGCAGCACCAGACAGCGCGACAGGGGCGGGTGCTCGTTTCGCAGCTTGTTCGGTTCGCCGGGGCGTCGCTCGCAGACGACGCTCGGCGCTACCGCCATGCCCTCGCCAAAGAAAGCGGCCTTGTCCGTGTAAAACGCATCGGGTTCGCCTTCGAGATCGGCCAGAAAAATGTCAAGCGGATGCCAGTCGACGTCACTTATCTGATCGGGCGGCAGCGCTTCAGGCGGCGGCGGATCCTTGAGCATGACCCGCGCCCGCAGGGCGGAAACATCGTCGTGCCAGCCAACGCAACAGGTGTAATGGCGCGCCAGACGACGCCGCGCGTCGTCGCTTGCCGGGCCGAACGGGCCGCTGCGTATCCACTCGACGCGCAACTGGTGCACGTTGACATCCCAGTATTCGTAATAGCGAAGCGTGACCGGCTCGGCGCTCAGGTTTTCAAGCTGGACGTCGGCGATTAAAACCGGATCGTCGCCGAAGGGCGCGGTCACGCGCCGGATTACGCGCACGTCGCGGTACGTCGTTTCATACTCGGCGTAACCCATCCCAAAGTGGCGGCGGCTCGGCGCGCCCGCCGGGCGAAAGCGATGCGCGGTCGCCCAGACCGCCGTGCCGTCGTCGACATAACCGAAGCCTCCGGCGAAAGCATAGCGCGTGGCGACCGGGTCGCGGCGCGGCGTTCCGCCGTTTCCGGTCGCGTTGTGCGCCGCTAATTGCTGCGCGGCTGCCTCGATCGTCTCCGGCGCGACGACGCCGCGCGGCGAAATCGGATCGCCGGCGGCCTGTTGCGCGCGCGCCCCGGCGACACCCCCGGTTGCGCGGAGGAACCGGCGCGACAACAGCCGGGCCAGCCACTGCAACATACGGAAAAAGGCGAGCGTCAGTAGAGAACGGGTATAGCCAGCGGCCCACGCCTCGAAACGGTTGAGGAACACGCCGCCCCGGTCGCCCATATAAACCTGAATCACGCCGTCGTTCGAGGCCAGCGCGGTCAGGCGGCGGTTGCCGACCTGATGCCAGTGGTCGCGGCGGTCGAGCTTTTCGGTGTTGCGATAGGTCGCGCGCGGGTCAACTTCCTGCGCCATTTCGTAGGCATAGGCCGGAAGCCCGGCGTCATCCAGCGTCCAGCGGCCAAAGCTGGCGCTGCCTTCTTCCGTTTGCGCGAACGCCCGCGCGTCTTCCGACTGGCTCTGGAACGGGGTTGCCGTTTCCAAAGGCGACTGCCGGAACAGCCAGCGGATCAGGCGCTGCGTCCACGGTTGTTCGGGCAAATCCGCCGATTCGAGCAGAGCAGAACGTTCGCGGTCAGGCGGCATCAAACAGGCTCCATCGTCGTGGTTTCAGCCGGCATCCACAAACGGCGCGGCATAGTGCGCCATCGTCATCACTGTGAAATTTCTCACGCCGGAAGGCGGATGCTTCCGTTGAACGCATGAGTCAGATGCTCTATGTGAATCAACGCGGGTGTGTCCCACCCGGCTCGACACTGACCGTTCAGGCGAACGCCAGCGCCGAGCGGATTTTCCGGGATACAGTGCTGACTGGCATGGGCGTATTTCGGCCGCTGCCGCAGGCGCGACGGATGTTTTCATCTTACAGCCGAAGCGAAAAACAGCGCAACCGGCGCAACAGCCCTACCTTAACCCGCGACGTTACATCCATGTGCATGTATTCGCGGTAAAGTAGAAGTTCAGAAATTTGCCAAACTCAGGGCGGAGGGCATTTTATGAAAACATATCCGCGTTTGTTCTATATCTATGTGGGCATTATCCTGCTGGCGGCCGCTTCGTTCCTCGCGCTGCGGCCCGCGCCTGCTACCGCGCAGGACAATGCCATTTGTTCGCAGTACGCGGAAAAAGTGCTTTCGACCATCGGCAATTCGTGCGGCGACCTCGACCGCAACATGGCCTGTTACGGCTTTAACCGCGTGGATGCCACGTTCGTTCGTCCGATCGACGACCTGCTGTTCTCCCGCCCTGCCGACCGCGTCAGTCTGGTCGAGTTGCAAACGCTGGCGACCGCGCCGCTGAACCCGCAAGCCGGTGAGTGGGGCGTGGCGGTGCTCAATATGCAGGCGCTCGTTCCCGGCACGCTACCGGGGCAGGCCGTGCGCTTCATTCTGGTCGGCGATGTCGAACTGGAAAACGCCGTGCCACCCGAAGAAGCGCAGACCGAGCCGCTGCCTACCATCGAGGTCAGCCCCAGAACGAACGCCAATATCCGCAGCGGCCCCGGCCTGAACACCAATGTCGTCGGCGGGGCCATCGCCGGACAGACCTATATCTCCGATGGCATCAGCCCGGACCGCCAGTGGTTCCGCATCATCTACAACAATACATGGGCGTGGATGGCGCGCAGCGTGCTCAACCCGGTGGTGGGCGAGGAGCAGCTTGTCGTCGTCGAGAATCAACTGTTCGCGCCGATGCAGGCGTTCTATTTCCGCACCGGCCTGAGCGAGCCGGTCTGTGAGGACGCGCCGCCGAACGCGCTCGTCCTTCAGGGGCCGGACGATGTTGTCGTCACCCTGAATGTCAACGGCGCGGAAATCCGTCTGGCGTCGACGGTCATGCTGACGCAACCGGACCCGAACACCTTGAAGCTGACCACCATCGACGGTCTGGCGACCATGCCGGGCGGGCTGCGCGTGCCGGGCGGTTTTTCGATGCAGACCGAACTGGACGAGAACGGCCTGTCGGATAGTGAATGGACGAACTATCACCCGCTCACCGATGAGGAGCGCCGTGAGGCGGCGTTCCTTGAAATGATCGCCAGCGAAGTGCTGCATTATGAGATCAAAGTGCCAAGCGAGGCCGAGCTTCAGGCAACCATCGCCGCGCTGACGCCAACGCCACGCCCGTTCGTTCCGACCCAGCCGCCTCCAGCGCCTACCGCGACCTTTACGCCAGAGGCACAGCCTTTCGCGGAGATTTTCGCCAACCCGACGACGGTCGCGCCGGGGCAGTGCACGGTGCTTTTCTGGAACGCTGCCAATGTGGCCGAGGTGCGCTTCGAGGGGCAGCCCTATCCGCTGAACGGTCAGGTCGAGCGCTGCCTGCGTGAAACGACGACTTTTGCCATTGAAGTGGTGAATTTCGACGGCACGGTCTTTTACCGCACGGTGACCGTCGAGGTCGTTCCGCCGACACCGGAGACACCGCCCACGCCGGATTGTCAGGTTGAACCGCAGCATCCGGCCTGCCAGCCACCACCACCGCCGCCCGTTCAGACGGAAGAAGTGATTATCAATTAGCAATCCGAAAAGCGGCTTCAGCCCTCCTGTCGTGAGGAATGACCATGACAGGGGGGCTTCTGGCTGTCCTCTCCAGCTACGCGGATGTACGCGGACGCCCTGCCGCAGCACGAATTTCGCCGGTCGTGGGGAAGAAGCCCATCTCTCGACGGCGTCGCTGATGAGAGATGGGCTTTGAAGGCTTGCTAGTTCAGCTCGGCCGGCGTCATCACGCCGTTCTGGAGCGTGTAACTGTTGAGATAGGTGTGTGGGCAGCCATCCCAGATGACGACGTAGCTCTTGCCTTCGCCGTCCGGCCCGGCGTTGATCTGGTACTCGCCGGTCGTCAGGCGATAGAAACCGATGTTCTCGTACTGCGCGATGAGCGTATGCCCATCGGCCTCCGCAGGCGTGGCCGGCAAATCGGCGTATGGCACAAAAATGGCCGGGAAGCCCTCGCCTTCCTCGTCAACACCGTAGATCGCGACCCGGCTGTTGGCATCATCGCAATAAACCGCGGCGCGCGCATAGGCCTGCCGGTTGATGCGGTCGTCTCCTGGATCGAACCACGCCTGCGGGATTTCCTGACAGGGTTCAGGAGAGGATTCATACGGCGAAAGTAGGGAAGAAGAATCGATCGTGAGATAGATTTGCGTTCCGGCCGGATAGAACTGGTTCAGGTTGATGCGGATCGAGCCTGAGCCCACCACGTCGCCGCTTACGAGGTCTGATGCAGGCGTGCCATCGGCAAGAAAGGCCTGCACCGTATAATCCGTGGAGAAATCTATAGAGGAGTAGTTGATGACGACATGGTCGCAATAAATGTGAATGGAATCGATAACTTCTGCGATGATGCTGGCAGTACTACAACTTGCCACCAGCAGAGCAATAATGAACATCAAAGAAATCGAACGCAAATAAGATGGCTTCACGGTTTTCTCCTCTTTGCAGGCTG
>QGUR01000202.1 GCA_003242205.1 Chloroflexota bacterium
GCGTGGGCGCTCCAATTTTTGACAAAACCTCGTGTTGGCAATAGAGTCGAGATAGCACAGTCTATACCGGGCTAGCATGGTATGGTCAACTACGCCCATCTCGATCGCGCCAGCGTCGAACCACTCTACGTGCAGTTGCGAAATCTCATCATCGAGGCGATACGCTCTGGCGAGCTGCAACCCGGCCAGCAGGCTCCCTCGATTAACACCCTGTGCGCTCTGACGGGCATCAGCCGGATGACCGTACGCAAGGCTATCGACATGCTCGTTCAGGAGGAGTGGCTACAGACTACTCCCGGCAAAGGCACTTTTGTCGCGGCCAAACCGAAGATCGCCCAGAGCATGCAGCATTTGATGGGCTGGACAGATGAGATGCGCGCCCGCGGGCTTACGCCATCCACACAGCTTGTCAGCGTGGGAATTGTCCCGGCGTCGCCCACGATTGCTCACCATCTCAGCCTTAGCCCGCACGACCCGGTCGTCGAAATCACGCGTGTGCGCTTCGCGGATGATATGCCGCTGGTCATCGAAATCGCGCGCGTGAGCGAGCAGCGCTTTCCGGGCATTCTCGAAGTGATGCGCGAAGCGGAGTCCTTATACCGCGTGCTGCACGAACGCTACGGGCTAACGCTGACGCGCGCCTTCCAGTCGATCGAGGCCGGGCTGGCGGATACGGCTAGCGCGCGCCTGTTGAAAATTACTCCCGGCGCGCCGATCCTCGTGACCGAACGCATCACGTATGACGACCGCGACCGCCCTGTGGAATACGTCTATGCCAAACACCGGGCCGATGCCGTGCGCTTCACCGGTGAGTTGAACGCCGATCCGCGTTCCGGCCTGCCCGCTATGCGCGAAATCAGTGGCCCGGTTAGGCTGTGGGCTGCTGAGGAAGGAGGGTGATTGAAAATACAACGACGTAGGCCGAAAAAGCAGGCGCTCTGCACCGTTGACTCAATAATCGATTAGAGGAGATAACCCATGAAAAAGCTCTCTGTCCTGTTACTTTTGAGCCTGCTCCTGATGTCCGCCGGTCTGGCGTCTGCTCAGGAGCCGGTGACGCTCACGTTCTGGTTCCATACGCATCCGCCGATGGTCGAGCTGAATGAACAGCTCATCGCCGAGTACATGGAACAGAACCCGCACGTGACCATCGAGTACGAGGTCATTCCGAACAACCAGTTCTTCGAGAAGATGCTGGTTTCGATGTCTACCGGCGTCGGCCCGGACATCATCAACATGGGCAACAGCCAGATCGTGTCCGACTACGTGCCGCGCAATCTGGTCACGGAAGTCGACTATGCTGCAATGGGTTATGACTCGATGGAAGACCTGCTGGCGCAGTACGTGCCGAACGCCCTGAGCGGCGCGGTCGTCGATGGCCGGTACTATGGCATCCCCAGCGAGATCAACACCGATATGCTGGCGATCTACACGCCCGATCTGGTCGAAGCGGGCTATCCGGAAGACTGGGCTCCCACGACGTGGGAAGAGCTCGGTGAAGTCGCCGGCGCGCTGAGCAAATTCGACGAGAATGGCAACCAGACGCATCGCGGCTTCGATCTGGTTTACCTGCACGCGGGCTGGTTCTCCAACCAGTTCCAGACGCTGGCCGTGCAAACGGGCTGCACCTACTACAATGAAGACCTGACCGAGAGCACCATCAACTCGCCGGAGTGCGTTGCAGCGGCGAAGATCTGGCGCGACATGATCTACGAATATCGGGCTGCCAATCCGAGCCTGTCCTCGCGCGAGTCGACTGTGCCGTTGCAGGATTACATCGACGGCACGGTGTCGATGACCTTTGTCCAGCCGTGGGGCATGGAGCTGATCCGCGATGGCAATCCCGAACGTTGGGAAAACACCCGTCTGGTGGCGCTGCCGCAGGTCGATCCCGAAAACCCGGCGACCAAGATCAACGCCTACTACTGGGCCGTGAACAGCCAGAGCGAGCACCCTGAAGAGGCGTGGAAGTTCGTGAACTTCCTGGCGAGTCACCCGGGCCGTTGGCTGCTTGAGGTCAACTTCCTGCAGGGTAACGCCAACATGGCGGAACTGCCGGAAGCGGCGGACTTCCCCTATGCCGACCAGTGGCAGGAAGGGTTGAATTCCGGTAACTTCTTCCAGCTCTATCCGTCTGCCAATGAGACCAACGAGGCGCTGCGCGTCGGTCTGGAGGACATCCTCTACAACGATGCCGACATTCAGGCGACGCTCGACGCTGTCAAGGAAGAAATGGACCTGATCGTCCAGTAGGCGGTAATGCTGTCGGGCCGGCAGGCTGGCACGTCTGCCGGCCCGGTATCAGCAGGACACGTCGCGCAGTCGCGGGAGTCGTGGACTAGATGCAGGGCCTGAGCACGACAACGAAACATCCGACACCAGCCGAACGCGGCTTGCGCGCCGGGTGGTGGACATACCGGCGGCGGCAGCAACTGTGGGGCTTTCTGTTCGCGCTGCCCGCCGTGATTCTGTTCGCGGTTTTCGCGATCTATCCGATTTTGCAAACGTTCTACCTTAGCTTTTTCGATTTCAATCTGGTCGATCCACCGCAATTTGTCGGCCTGCGAAATTTTGAAACCATCCTCACGACTTCAGCGTTCCGGGATTCGATCGCCTTTACCTTCCGGTATGCCTTTGGCACGTATATCCCGACGCTTGTGCTGGCGCTGGCATTGGCGCTGGCGCTGAATACGAAGCTGCCGGGGCGTAGCGTATTGCGAATGGTGAACTTCATCCCGGTGGTTATCTCGTGGGTGATTGTCGCGGTGGTCTGGAAGCTGATTTTCCACCAGAACGGCCTGATGAACGTCTTTCTGTCCAGCCTCGGCCTCTACACGCCGGACTGGTTGCTGTCCCGAGATTGGGCTCCTTACGCGATCATCATCCCCAGTATCTGGAAGGAAATCGGCTTCTATATGGTCATCTTTCTGGCCGGGTTGCAGAACATCCCGACCGTATACTACGAAGCCGGAAAGATTGACGGCACGTCGGCGTGGCAGGCATTCCGGTATATCACACTGCCGTTGCTGCGCCCGACCATCGTGCTGGCGATTGTCATTTCGATTATTAACGGCCTGAAGATATTCATTCCGCCGTTTGTCATGACGCAGGGCGGCCCCGCCGGTTCAACCCGGGTCATGGCCCTGATTATTTACCAGACCGCGTTCGCCAATGGCCGGATGGGCCGCGCTTCGGCGATGGCCGTCATGCTCTTTCTCATCATTCTGCTCTTTACGCTGATACAGAACCGGCTCTACGGAACCGGGCGTGACGTTGAAGCGTAGGGGCGGACGCCGTCAGAAGTAACCAGGATCGCAGCAGTGACCAATTCTCGCAGCCCGCTCCGCATCGCGCTTTTTGTCGGGATTGTCATCCAGACGGTGCTGATGATGGTTCCGCTGTTCTACATGTTATCGACGTCGTTCAAGGCGCAGAACGAGGTATTTACGCTGCCTATCCAGTGGATACCGTCGCAGTTCCTGATCGAGAATTACACCCAGCCGCTACAGGAAAAACCGTTCCTGCGCTGGTTTTTCAACAGCACGTTCGTGGCCACCGCCAGCACCGCGCTTGTCGTGTTGACGTCGTCGCTGGCCGGATACAGCTTCGCCAAGTTCCGCTATCCGGGGCGCAATCTACTGTTCTGGATCATCATCGCAACGCTTATGATCCCTCTGGAAGCGATGATCGTGCCGCTGTTTGTGCTGGTGAGGGATCTTGGCTGGCTGAATACTTACACCGGGCTGATTATTCCGGCGGGCGGCAGCGCTTTTGGCATCTTTCTGATGCGCCAGCATATGCTCTCCATGCCCGACGAACTGATTGAGGCGGCGCGCATCGACGGCGCGAGCGAGCCCTATATCTTCTGGCGGATTGTGCTGCCCATCAACCAGCCCGCGCTTTCGGCGCTGGCCATTTTCTCGTTTATGTGGAACTGGAACAGTTTCCTTTACCCGCTGCTGGTGGCCAGCACGGACGAGATGCGAACGCTGCCGATTGGTCTGGCGTCCTTCGAAAGCGCTTACAGCACCAATTATCCGCAGTTGATGGCGGTATCAGTGCTGGCGTGCATTCCGGTGCTGATCGTCTTTTTCATACTTCAGAACAGGTTTATCGAGTCCATGGCGCTCACAGGCGTCAAAGGCTGAAACAAAGAGGTTTCCGGTGGAAAAAAGCCTTCTCCTCGACCGGCTGAAAGGTGGTCTGATCGTTTCCTGCCAGACGCAGGCCCCGCTCAATGGCCCTGAGATTATGGCCGCCATGGCAGAAGCGGCGGTGTTGGGCGGCGCGGTGGGTATTCGCGCCAACGGCGCGGAGGATGTCGCCGCGATTCGCAGGCGTGTGAGCGTGCCGATTATCGGCATCAACAAACAGCGCTCGCCCGATTATCAGGTCTACATCACACCGACGCTCGAAGCGGCGCTGGCGGTAGTCCACGCGGGGGCCGAGATTGTCGCGCTCGATGGCAGCCCTGCGCCCCGGCCAACCGGCATCCACCTGCGCGACTTGATTGCGGGCGTTCACGAGGCGGGCGCGCTGGTCATGGCCGATATTTCGACGCTCGATGAAGGGCTGTGGGCGGCGGAGTGCGGCGCGGACATCGTAGCGACGACGCTTTCCGGTTACACGCCTTACAGTCCCAAGCTGGACGGGCCGGATCTGGATCTGATCGAGGCGCTAGCCGGTCGCATTTCGCAGCCGGTGATCGCCGAGGGGCGCTTCTACACGCCGGATGACGTGCGTGCCGCTTTCGAGCGGGGCGCGTTTGCCGTGGTTGTAGGGCGGGCTATCACCGAACCTCAGTTGCTGACCCGGCGTTTTGTGCAGGCGACACCACGCGCTGCGGAGGCCGGTCAATGACAGACGCCGGATATGAGCCGTCTACGCTACTTGTCATTGGCGTTGATGGCGGGCAGACCAAGACGGTGACCGCTCTCGCGACCGCGGAAGGCGACATTCTGGCGAGTGCGGTGACTGGCCCGTGCAACCATATTCATGAACCGGGCGGTCTGGAGCGGCAGTATCGCACGCTGCGCGCCGGTTACGAGCAGGTATTTGCCAATGCCGGGCTGCCGATGCGCCGTCTCGCAAGCGTCCATCTGGGGCTTAGCGGTTCCGGCGACCGGCCGACGGTCGAGCGTGTTTACGACACGGAGCGTCTGAATCTGACGTCCGATCCTATAATCGCGCTTTCCGGCGCGATTCCGGAGATGGAAGGCGTGATCGTTATCGCCGGGACGGGATCGGCGGCGTTCGGGCGCAATGCCGCCGGTGACGAGGTGATTACGGGCGGTCAGGGCTATTACGCCGGCGATGAGGGCGGCGGCTCGTTTATCGCGCAGGCGGCTTTTCGCGCAATCTATCAGGCTGCCGACGGACGCGCGCCGCAGACGGTGATGACGGAACGCTTTCTCCGCCACTATGGCGTCGATAACCTGCGCGCTTTGCGGAACCGCATTTATGGCGACCTGACGCGCGACCAGCTGGCGAAAGCTGCTACGCTGGTCGGGCAGGCTGCCGCTGAAGGCGATGGCGTTGCGGTGTCGATCCTGCGCCATGCAGGTCACGAACTGGGGCGGCTGGTGGTCGCTACGCTGGAACGCCTCCACTGGGGGGATGCTCCGGCTCCGATTTCGCCCATCGGCGGCGTGTTTCGCTCCGGGGCGCTGGTGCTCGAACCCATGATGGAAACGACGCACGAACGTTTTCCGCAGGCTTACCTGCAGGAAGCGCGCTTTGAGCCGGTCATTGGCGCGTTGCTGCTCGCGCTGCGCGCGCTTGGACGTCCGATCGACGAGGCGCTGCTGGCGCGTCTGGAAGCGACGCGGCACAGGATAATGTATTCATGAACAGGAAACCATTATGACGATGCAGACATATGACGGAATCAGCCGTTATTTCGAGGCTGCAACACGCCAGTTGCAGGCAGTGCTGGAACAGCAGCGCGACGCCATGAACGCCGTCGCCGATTTGTGGACGGACATCATCCTCAACGACCGGCTGATCTATTCGTTCGGCAGCGGACACTCGCGTTTTATCGCGGGCGAATTGTACTGGCGCGCGGGCGGTCTCGCCCCGGTCATGATGATCGAAGAGCCGACCGACGGCATGGCCGAGCGGCTGGAGGGATACGCCTCGCTGTTCATGCAGGAATATGCCATTCAACCCGGTGATTGTCTGGTTGTGATTTCGAACTCCGGCATCAACCCCGTGCCGGTTGAGGTCGCCATGATCGGCAAAGAGAAGGGGGCGACCGTCGTCGCTGTCACTGGGCTGGAACACTCGCGAAAAGCCCAATCTCGCCATTCATCGGGCAAGAAATTGTTTGAAGTGGCCGATTACGTGCTGGACACGATGGGCGTTTATGGCGATGCAGTGGTGGAGCTGCCGGGTGTGGAATGGCGCGTTGCGCCGACGTCAACGCTCGTCAGCGTCGCCATGCTGAACGCGATTGTTGCCCAGACGGCGAGCAATCTGCTGGAGCGCGGCATCACACCGCCGGTGCTTATCAGCGCCAATGTGCCGGAAGGGGATACGCATAATCGCCAGATGTCGGACAAGTACTGGCAGCGGTTGACGCGCTTCCCGCGCCTGCGGGTCTGAACCCGTCTGGCCCGGAATCGCGGAACAGGCGCGGATCGCTCGATCTACGTCTGTTCCGCGCTGCAGCCTTCGCAGTTTGTCGTAGCCATTGGCCTGCGCCGCCATATCGAGCGCGGGCCAATGAAATCGAGCAGAACCTCCTCGCTTGGACAGATCGCCTGATCATTGCCGGATGCGCGACGGAATAGCGCGGTATAACGCGCTGCCGTCAGTTTGCTATAATGCTTCCAACCCTGCCGGCGCAAGCGCCTGTTTATTCGTGATAACTGATGATGGCCGCGACTCCTGACCTGATTACAGACCTGGAGACGATCAAACGTCTTGCCACGGCGCGGCGTGACGAGTTTGAAGTCATGCGCTACATGCTGGAACTCAACGATGATCTCAGCGATGCCGAGATTGACCGGATGGTGGAGGACGTGGCTCAACCGGTTATCGCGGCGATTGATTGCACGACCTGTGCCAACTGTTGTCGCTCGCTCGATGTCTATCTGACGCCTGAGGACGCTGAACGATTGGCAAGCGGGATTCATGTTCCGGTTGAGGCCCTGCTGGACGCCGTCATCGACCGCGAGGCTGCCGAAGCCGAAGGGGAGTGGGGCCGTTTCCGCGCGAAACCATGCGCTTTCCTGCGCGGCAAGTTGTGCTCGGTCTATGCCTACCGGCCCGAATCCTGCCGCACCTATCCAGTCTTTACGCCCGACTTTCGCTGGACGCTGGAAGACACTATCGAAGGCGCGGCCATCTGTCCGATCATCTACAACGTGCTTGACCGTCTTGTGCCGCTCGTCGACCGGCTTTGATAAGCTGTTCGCGCTTTCTCGCCGGTTCGATCGACTCGTCTCTCTCGTTTTCGGCCATAGCGCAGCACAGGCGTAGCCTCGTGTTCTAAACACTTTTCCATCTTGGCGCGCGTTAAGATAGAGCACAGTTCAGTTATTTATTCTTGGCTTGTTTTGTGCCGTCTGCGGCTTTCTGGCTGTAGTATATGTATGGATCCATAAAGAAAAACAGTGGATGCGTGATCAACTAACACCGGCTTCACGAATTATTGTCGCCGACTGGCGAAGTGAGAAGCGTACCTGGCTTGCCGGTCTGTTGCAGGCGCAGGGCTATTCTGTTGTCGAAGTCGGGTTGGCCAGCGATCTTTTCACAACGCATGAAGTCGAACCTGCGGCGTTGATCATTCTGGGGCCGTTGCCAACCTGGCAGGAGAGCCGGGACACGTTGATTACGCTGACAGACACCTCGCGCGCTCCACAGGTGATGCTTGCGCTGGACGCGCCGCCTGGTGAGCAATGGGAGCTGGATACCGGACAGCTTCGGGTTGCCGATTACTTTCTGATCACGGACCCGGAGCCGATCATAATTAACCGGATTGCGCGGGTTGTGGTCGAAACGGTTGTTGCGGCATCCGTGCCGCCGGTGTCAACTGACGTTGCGCTGCTGGAGCTGAATGCCGGGGGCAGTGCGGCAGACGAGGAGAACCAGCAGCGGGCGCTGGCCGAGGCGCTGCGCGATATCGCCGCCGCGCTGACGACCACGCTGGACCCCGATGCCGTGCTGGGATTGATTCTGGAGCATGTCGGTCGCGTAGTGCCGCACGATGCGGCCAATATCATGCAGATCGACGGCGACGAAGTATGCATTACCCACACGCGGGGCTATCCTGAGCATATTGCTCGCGCGATGTTACAGGTGCGCCTGTCTATTCATATGCCACTGCTGCACCGCATGATCGTCACGGGCCGGGCG
>QGUR01000203.1 GCA_003242205.1 Chloroflexota bacterium
ACTTTTTCAGTTGCCACGCCTGTTCACTGAGCCAGTTGCAAAGGGCGTTGGCCTGTTCCAGCGTTTGCAGAAGGTACGCCCGTTGTTCGTCGTCGGGCAGCAGTTTGACCTGTGCGATGAGTTTCATGTATGAAAGGATAACACAAATGATCGGATTGTGCAACTGGCGCTTCGCGCCCCGTTTTTCCTCCCCACAGCTAAAGCTGGGGGCATCCAAACGGAGGTTCCGGTGAAAACAACACGCGTACTTCAGGTTACAGCCTTGGCCGCGCTGCTAAGGGCGGCGCTGCTGGTCGGGCCGGTCGCCGCGCAGGAAGCGGGGGAACGCGCCGATGTCGCCGTGACCATCTACAATCAGGGAACCGCGCTGGTACAGGATCGCCGCGTTTTCGAGCTTGACGAGGGCGAGAATCTCGTCAACTTCACCGATGTCGCGTCGAGCATCGACCCAACCTCGGTCGTCCTGACGTCCCTGACCGACCCGGAAGGAACCGTCGTGCTGGAACAGAACTACGTCTACGATCTGGTGGACGTCAGCGCACTGCTCGAACGCTATCTCGATGAGCAGATCGAGGTGGTGGCGGAAGACGGCACGGAATACAGCGGGTGGCTGCTGAGCGGGCGTGGCGGCACGATCATCCTGCGTCAGGACGACGGTGAAGTGATCGTCATCAGTTCGGACTCCATCCGCGACCTGCGCTTTCCCGCCCTGCCCGATGGCCTGATTACCCGCCCGACGCTGCGCTGGCTGCTGTCGAGCGCGCAGGCCGGCGAGCAGGAAATCGAACTGACCTACCTGACCGGCGGCATCAACTGGACGGCTGACTATAACCTGCTGCTGGCGACCGATAACCGCTCGCTCGATCTGAACGGCTGGGTGACGCTGACCAACACCAGCGGCACGACCTACACCGACGCGCTGGTCAAACTGGTCGCCGGGGATGTCAACCGCTTGCCCGAACCGCAGATGATGTATGATCTGGCCGAAGCCGAAACGCGCGTTCAGGCCGTCCCCGCCGCGTCGCCGGTCCAACAGCGCGAATTTTACGAATACCACCTCTATGAGATTACGCGCCCGGTGACCGTGGGCAACAACGAAACCAAGCAGGTCGAATTTGTCAGCGGCACGGGCATCCCCGCCAGCACCTACTACGTTTACCGGGCCGGAATTCCGTTCTATGGCTATCGCAGCCCGATCATCGACCGCGGCTACGGCCAGACCGGCATCACGGACGTGCAGAACTATCTGGAATTCAGCACCAGCGAAGAAGATGGGTTGGGCGCAGACCTGCCGGCAGGGCGTATTCGCGTCTATCAGGAGGACATCGACGGAGCAGCGCTGCTCATCGGTGAGAACCGTATCGACCACACGCCCGAAGGCGAGAAGGTGGAAATCTATCTGGGCAACGCCTTTGATCTGGTCGGCGAGCGCCGCCAGACGGACTTCCGCCTGCTGAGCAGCAACGTCATCGAGGAAACCTACGAAATCCGCCTCCGCAACCGCAAGGACGAGCAGACGGTCGAAATTCGCGTGCCGGAAACGCTGTTCCGCTGGAGCAACTGGGAAATCCTGCAGGCGTCGCACGAATACGAGAAAACCGACTCGTCAACCATTGAATTCCGCGTCAACGTCGAGCCGCAGAGCGAAACGGTCATCACCTATACCGTGCGCTATACGTGGCCGCGCTGATATTCGCCCTCACTCTCAGCCCTTCATCCCGTGCATGGAGAAGGGCTTTTTGCTGCCGGCGAAGCAGCCGGGAGAGAGTTGCGCCTTACATCGAAACGACAAGGCCCGCATGAAGCGGGCCTTGTGCTTGTTTCTCAGTCCGGCGCGGATACTACGGCGCGCAGTTGCAGGGGATGTTATCCCGGTCGGGATCGAGCGCGAAATTGCCCGCGATCAGGCAGGCGCGCGCCTGTTCGCAAGTCAGTTGCTCGCAGGTCAGGCTCAGGCTGGGGCAAAAGACGGCTTCCGGCACGATTCCGGGGAACGCCCCCGGAACCGGCGTAGTCACCATACCCGGAATGGGCGTGGCGAATACGCCGGGGACGACCGTTAGCGCCAGCCCCGGAATGGGCGTCGGGAAGCCGGGCAGAACCGGAGCGACGCTCATCGTCAGCAGCGGCATAACGTCCACGCCGACCGGCGGGCGTCCGGTTTCCAGATCGAGCGTGTTCGCCGGGTCGGGATCGGGAAGCTGCGGATTGCGGATCATGAAGGCGAAGTCGCCGAACGGCGCTTCCGTACGCTGTGACGTCTGCCCACCGATGTCGTTGACGATCAGCAGGTAGCGGCCCGTCACCGGCGTGGTGAATGTCACCGAAACCGGGATGCGGTCGACGGTTCCCGATTGCACGGCGAGGAAATTCGTCGGGTTGTCGAACGGGCTGACAGCCAGGAAGAGGCTGATATTGCCGTTGAGGACCAGCGCCGAAATCGTCAGCGTTTCGCCTTCGGCAGCGTCGAAGCAGTAGCCGGTGAGCGTGTCTTTCGGCGTCAGGTGATCGACGTAAATGCGCTGCTGCTCGACCAGCTTGAGCACGTCGTAGGCGGTTTCGTAGATGAACAGGCACTCGTCGGGATCAACGACGAAATCAGGCGGGATGAGTTCGTTCAGGCGGCGGCGCAGCTCGGCGAACTGCACGTCGGTCTGGTTCACGAGGTCGAGCGCGGCCTGTACCGTCGCCTGCCCGACGGAACCGGCGGCCGGCTGCGGGAACGAACAGCTTTCGATATGCAGGTCAATCGCACGGCGCAGGTTGGCCATGGCGTTGTTGAACAGCTCGGCCAGCGGGAAGAGCGTATCGTAATAGGCAGCCAGCAGCGGGTTCGGCACGTTATAGTCGCTGGGCCGCGCGGGATAGCTGCCACAGGCCGCCCGGCCGCCGAGCGCAATTTCGGTCCAGATCGCCCGTGTCGCGTCGAGCGAGGGCTGCGCCAGATTGACGCGGTCGCGCATCAGCCGCAGCGTGCTGAAGAAATCGTCCGCTGTCGCGTCGGAGATGGGCAGCGCTTCGGCGACGATTCCATCGATTGGCAGCACGGTGAAGTCCGCCGCGTCGAGAATCGTCACCTCCGGCGCGCTCACCCAGCCCAGCGTGCCCTCGTAATTCACCTGCAGCCACGCGTTGTTGAACGTTCGCCCAAGCAGCGGAAAGACCGTACGCCGGGGCGCGTTGGCGAGGACCGGGTAGGCGCGGCTTGGGCCGGCGCGTACGCGCACGCCGTTATCGTCCAGCCGCCCCTGAATCGGGCTGGTGGCGCTCGTCAGGCCGGCGCGCGGGCTTTCAAAGCCGCCATAGGGAATGGTGCGCGGGTCGGCGACGGGCAGGGTATTGATGTCTCCGCTCAGCACGGTGACGACGACCGCGCCGATCCAGCCTTCTTCGCCGCTGAAATGGATTTTGAACCACTCGTTATCGGGGCTGCGCGCCAAGATGTTGAACGTGGTTCCAGCGTTGGCATGACCGATGACTTCGGCCCCCAGCGCCGGGATCAGCCGGATATTCACATTGTCGCGATTGACAACGACGGTGACATCGCTTCCCGGGATCTGTTGTGCAAAAGCGATTCCGACTGAAAGGTACAGGGTTGCAACGAGGCAAGTAAGCCAGAACGCCGGACTGCGCATTTCCCCCTCCCGTGTGGCTGCCTATGAGTATAGCCAAATCTGTTCTGGCGCGATAGCAGCCCCAACAACTACCTGCCCCGGCTATTGTGGGTTGTATTTTCGACCTGTGGGTCTATAATGCATACAGTGGCGGCGCGCGAAAAACGGCGTCGCCCAGTGGCCCCGTAGCTCAGTGGTAGAGCACCCGCCTTTTAAGCGGAGTGTCGTAGGTTCGAATCCTACCGGGGTCACTTTTTGTATACATCAGAACGCCCTCTCAAAAACTGCGCCAGCCTGTCGGCAACCTCAATATAGAGCAAATGGCAATGAGCCGTGTACGCGCCAGCGCATAAATGAAACTGCCCGCCATACCATTTTCAATGCGATGAAGCGGCCGGCAGACAGCCCTAAGCACTTTCGGAAACCCTACGCTATCTGTTCCCCCTGTGGATGCCCCACTAGCCTAATTTGAGTGCTAACCCCTATGTTGGTGGCGGCTATTATCAGCTAGACTTAAGGAGATGATTGATTACATCCTCAGGCGGTGCTTCATGCACACCATCCGTCTCAAAGCCGCCGACTCGCGTATCGCCACGGCTGAAGAACTCGCCGAAGCACGGATCACCCCAGATCAACATCCCGAAGGCTGGCAGATCATGGCGCACCAGGCAGCGACGGTGTACGCGCTACGCTTTGGTACGGCTCCCATCATCATCAACCAGGCGATGACCGGCGACGGCAAATCATTTGCCGGACAGTTCATGGTGTTCAACGAGCCCAACTGGCGCACGTTCGCGATGTATCCCACCAACGAACTGGCGGCAGACCAGCAGCGCAGTCTCAACAGCCTGCTTGCCGGATGGACGCCGCCCCAGAACGCGCCCGACTGGCGGGTGGTCAATGCCGCCCAGATTGACCGCATTCAGGCTGCGCTGGAATCGAGCCGCATGGAAGCGCTGGATATGCTGCTTGAAGGCGACCTGCTGCTCACCAACCCCGATATTTTCCATCTGGCGATGCAATTCGCTTATACCCGGTACGGAGCCGCGCCCGATCTCATCCTCGGCAGAATCAGCCGCCGCTATCGCCTCTACGTGTTCGACGAATTTCATTTGTTCGGCGCGGCCCAGTCAGCGGCGGTGATGACTGCGCTGCTGCTCATCAGAACGATCACGGCCCAGGACCGCTCTCCGCGTTTCCTGTTTCTTTCGGCCACACCACAGCCGATACTGGGGGCTCTGGCAGCCAAAGCCGAACTCCCTGTGGAAATCATCAGCGGAAGTTATTGCGCTACCGACGGCAACCGGCCAGCGGACGACGGCTGGCGACGCATTCTTCAGCCGGTTGACCTCACGCTGCACGAAGGCCGCCTTGAAGAGTGGGTTCAGGAACATCTCGAAGACGTGATCCTGGACTTTTTCAGACGCCATCGCCCCGGCGCGAAGGGCGTAATCATCGCCAACGGCGTGGCAACCGCCCATCGTATCTATGACTTTCTCCGCGAACGCTGCCCAAATGACATTCATCTCGGGCTGAACACCGGCCTGATTCCACCGGAGAAGCGCGGCCGGGAAGTTGATTTGCTGGTCGCCACCTCCACGGTCGATGTCGGCGTCGACTTTCGCATCAATCTACTGATCTTCGAAAGCCCCGATGCCAACACCCATCTGCAACGTCTGGGGCGGCTTGGCCGGCATCAGGATGACGGCGCGGGCAACAGGTTCGAGCACTTCGAAGCGCACGCGCTCTTGCCCGACTGGGTAATCAAAAGCGTGATGGCTAAATACCCAGCAGGCACGCTGGTGGCGCGTAACGACTACGCTGATGTCGTTCGGGAAGCGATGACGGAACTCCAGGGGTTTAAAAACTATCCGCGACGGTGGGCAGGGGTACAGGCGGGCCATGTGCTGGGCCGTCTTCGTTCCTCCGCCATTCGCTCGCAGTACGAAGCCTATACGCCGCTGCTCCGCGACGCTTACTGGACATTGTATGGCAATAGTCTCAACCGATATTTCACGGTGCGCGACCAGCAGCCGGCGATTTTTGAGGCGGCGAGCTCGTTTCGCGGAACCAGCCCGTTTACGGCGCTCGTCCTCGACCTGTCGCCGCTGCGAGAGAGCAGCGAGGTGCAAACGTATAACCTGATTACGTTGCTGCTGCGCGGCGAGCTTGAAGCCGTGGAAATCGCCGACCTGCTGCGGCTGGCGGCCAGTCAGGGCGTGGATGTGGACGCCCTGAAGCGTGCCAGACCGCTGGCAGCCTACAAACTACACGGCTGGAGGGATAAGGCGCGTGAGATCAGCGTTATTTATGAACAGGAACTTGGAACTGAGCATCAGGTCGTCATCGAATGCCGGTCAATCCGCCTGCGCGTGTCCGATTCGGTGGGACTCGGCCTGTCCGCGCTCAACGATCAACTGGCAGAGCAAACCCTAGCGGCCTTTTTTATCCCCAATTATGACCCTTACAGCGTGCGCCGGATGCTGAAACTGGGAATGAAGATGGAACTGTTCCCGTTCACCAGCCTGGACAATGTGCAGGGTTGTGTCGCTTTCGGACAGGACGCGCTGTTGCTCGATTCAGCCTGGCAGCGGCGGGCAGACGATAAGCCTTTCATCCTGTAGCCTAGCCCGTAGGAAAATACCGATGATCGATTACCCTTATGATGAGTTTGAAACCGGCAAGCCGGATGTGGAAGAGTTCGATGAACCGGCTGAATCCGCGCCGCCGAAGCCGCGCGAGCTATCGAAGCTACCGCTGTTTCAGACGCTCTTCGCGGAAGTCGTCGAGCCAGGTGACGAGGTACTGCGCGATTTTGCCGCTTACGTTGTAGGGCCGCTTTCCGAGCAATTCGCCGTCTCGGCGGCGAAGGGCGGCGCGTTCTTCTGTGAAAAAGAGGCAGCCGGCGCGCGAAACACCCACCGCTATGACCACGATCAGAGCCTGCGCGCGCACCTTATCAACGGCATGTTGCCCGCCCGGCGTGTCGCGCAGTTGCTGAAAGACTGGGGCGCAAGCAAATTCAGGCGCTGGAACACCACCAGTGAACGCCTGTTTATCGCCGGCTATATGCTGCACGACTTCACGAAAATTGCCGGCGTCAAAGCCAGCCTGAAAGCAGCAGGTTTTCAGGAAATGGAAGCGCCGAGCCTGCGGCAAATTCCGACGCTGGAGGCGATTTTCCGTGAGTGGACGGCGCGATTGGGCCTCGACCGGTTTCTGGAGCCAGTCGGCGGCGTCGAAGCCCATCTGCACAACCTGATTTTCATCGCCTGCAATACCCAGCGGTACAACGGCACGATCCATGCGTCGGGGCTACTTCCCCGCACCGATCCCGACCCGAACGTTTACGAACTCGCCGCCGATGTCAGCCGCCTTGCCGACCTGATCGCCTACGTAGCGCGGACGCCACGCGATGTCGTCACTAACCCGACGATTTCCGGTTTGCTCCGGTCGCTCAGCTTCAATCTTCAGACCGGCGTCAGTCATGCGCGCTTTGTCTATCACCACGTCGCCGAGAATCGCGGCGTGTTGCTCAATCTCATTCACAATGCGACGCTGGATGCGCTTAGCAATGAGGGGCGTGTGCCATTGCTGTTTGCCCCTTCCGGCGTCGTCTACCTCGAACGGCATGACGCGCCGCCGATGCCGACACCAGAAACGCTGATACCCCAAATCGTAAGCGGTATTCGACAACAGGCCAGTGAAAAGCTGATCGCCACTGGTAAAGGCGCACGGCGTGGTAATGTCAGCTTCCAGATTGATGAAAGCTATAACGATTATTTCGACCTGCCGACGCTCATCCGGCAAAGTGTACGGCTGATCGAGAAATATATCGTTAATAATAAGGCTGCTGATCGGCTCGCTCCGGTAGCTGCGAACGGGTGGGCAGGCGGTGACCAGATTCCGCCGCTGCCCCGCGATAAACGCGATGCACGTGTCGATCAGATCGCCGAATGGGCAGGTTTCCTGGAGGCCCAACTGCGCGACCGACTTGGCGATTTTGATCTAGCGTCGTGGCTCCTTCCCCGGTTAGGGATTGGCGATTTGATGCCCGTGTTTCGCGCCCTCGAAAACGACCCCGGCGCGCGGAAAGGCGGCGGCATTAAGTTCTGGTGGTTCTGGGCTGCCGCCCACGCGCTCGACCGCCAGCCCAAAGACCCGCAGGCGACACTCGACTGGATCGCGACGCTTTCCGATGAGCTGGCCGCCGCACTGCCCGCCGATCTGCCACCATCGGCACAGGTCGACGAAACCAAATGGCGCGACCTGACCGATTATCTCAGCCGCGTGCTGACACTGGGTAGGGCGAAAACGCCCCTGCCCGCCGCGCGCGATGAACTGGCGCGTTATACCAACGCTAAAGGCAAACGCGGCGGCGCGATCTGTGCCATATGTGGCGAAGCCTACACGACATCGAAGCCGAAGGAAACCGCCGTCGCCTTTCAGCCCGGCGTTTACACCTCGAGGGTGAAACTGAACGCCAGCACCAATACCCGCAGTCTGTGCTCGCTTTGCGCGCTCGAACAACTGCTGCGCCAGCTTTTTATATGGAACCTCGACAGCGGCAGCGCCGTCGAAGGCCAGCGGCTGCGTTATCTGGCGTTCTATCCGACGTATTTCTTCACGCCGGAAACCATGCGCCTGATGCAGCGCGTCTACACGCAGTTGTCCGACCTGCGCCTCAGCGAGACGAATCTACGCCGCGCCATCTC
>QGUR01000204.1 GCA_003242205.1 Chloroflexota bacterium
AAAGGCAAACAGAAGGGTCATGATGGCGCTTTCCGAAAGACTGCGTAATTAACCGGGACAGTGACGATCAGGCAGGCGGCGCGGTGGAAGCCCGTTCGATCAGGCAGGTGTCGAGCATGTATTGCGCCACCGGCAGCTCAGCGTGTCCGATGCGTTCGAGCAGAACGCGCGTGGCTAGCTGGCCCATCTCGAAAATCGGCTGCCGGACCGTCGTCAATTCGGGGATACTGTATGCCGCCATTGGCGTGTCGTCAAATCCCATGACCGATAGCTGTTCGGGAACGCGCAGGCCAAGCTCGTTCGCTGCGCGCAGGACGCCCATGGCCATCACATCCGTCAGCGCGAAAATGGCGGTCGGCAACGGTTCGGCTTTCAGCAGTTGCATCGCCGCGTTGTATCCCGTTTCCACGTGGTAGAGCGTATGCGGGACCAACACCTGAGGGGTATCGTGGATGCCGGCCTCGGCCAGCGCCGCGCGCACGCCATTAACGCGCGCTCGCATTGGCGGGCTGTATTCCGGCCCGCCGATCATGCCGATGTGCCGGTGGCCAAGCGCGAGCAGGTGTCGGGTTGCCTCGTATGCGCCGCGCTCGTTGTTGCAAAGCACGCGGCTGACATTGAATCCCGGCACGTCGCGGTCGACCAGCACGACAGGCACGCCCTGTTCGATCAACCGTCCGAGGTTACTGGCGCTCTGGCCGGTCGGCACGAGGATCACGCCATCGACCCGCTGGCGCAGCAGCATGTCGATGTAGGCGCATTCCCGCAGCGGGTCTTCTTCGGCGCTGCACATAAAGGCGCGATATTCCGCGTCGAAAAGCGTTTTTTCGATGGCGTAAGCCAGCGTGCTGAAGAAAGGGTGGTTGAGCTGCGGGACCAGCACGCCGATGGTTTGCGTTTCCTGCCGGCGGAGGCTGCGCGCCAGCGCGCTTGGGTGATAGTTCAGCGATCGCATCGCGTTTTCGACCCGCTCCTGCAGGTCGATACTGACGTAGCCCGACTTGTTGATGACGCGCGAAACCGTCGCCACCGAAACACGAGCCTGATCCGCTACTTCCCTTATGGTCGGCATTTGCCAGCCTCCTTGCAATGCAAGTCAGTCACATCGACACTGGCGTCATGCCAGGTTATGCTCACAACACGGAGAAGCCGGGAGAACCAGAGAGCGGGGAACTGCGGGTATGTGAACTCATGGCGCGCAAATGGGCAGCCTGTTGCGGGGAATTGCGGGTGCAAACCTAGAGAGGAACAGCCCGTCCGTGAAGTCATCGTTAAAATAAGCTGTAATATAGAAACGGTTTTCAGGTTGCGCCGTGCAAGCGCTGTTGGAGACCGCTCCGAATATAACTATCCGGAACGTATATGTCAAAAGATTACTATTAAAAAATAACAGGCGTCCTGTCTGTATGAGGGGCGCCTGTTAATGCAATCTACGGTTTTGCTCGGTTCCCCGACCTGAAACGCGTTCCGCGTAAGCATCTACGGGGGCGTCTCAGGTCGAGGGTAGGTTGCCTGCAGTCAGGGCTTCCGGCTAAAGTCCTCCGCGCAGGTGAGAGGCCAGAAGCGCATAGCCGGCGCTAGAGAACATGTGTGATGTCAAGCCAGTTGCCGCCGCGGGCCTCGTTGGCCGCCCGGATCGCGTCGGCGGCTCCCATCACCACGACGATCCCGTTCTCTTTCACCGCTTCCAGCACGCGTCCAAACTCGCGGAAGTGCTCTGCGGATGTGGACAGGACTTCCTCGCGGATTTTCTGGCGGTATTCGTCGGTTTCCCCGGTCATATACCGAACCATCGAGGTGAAGCCCTTGGCGTCCGGCAACTGGTAGGCGTCCATCGCGCCGATGGCCCCGATAATGCTTTTCTCCAGTTCGCCCTGATCGAGTTCCAGCGAGCGCAGCCAGCTTCCCGCCTGATCGTAATTATCGACGGTTTTCAGCAGGTTCGGGTCGCGATATGAGATGTAACTGAAAGCGCCCGATCGGGAGTCGAATGACGAGAAACCGCCATACGCGCCCCCCTGCGCCCGGATGCGTTCCCACAGGAAGGTCGTTCGCAGATAGTTGTTGATGACGGCCACGGAGCCATGCAGCTCGTAACCGAGCTCGTACAGATTCGCGCCTTTGGCGACATAGTTGACCTGAGCGGGAATGGTCAGCCCTTCATTGGCGCGTTGGAGTTGTGGCGTCCAGTCGAGGCGCGCCGCGTCGTTGGCGGGCAGGCTGCCCAGAAAGCCGGATACCTGCGGTTGCAGCGTGTTCCAGTTGACTTCGTCCAGCGTGACATTGCAGATCATGCCGGCACGGTTCACCAGAATTTCGCGCATGGCCTCCAGCGCTTCCAGCACCGCCGGCCAGTCGCGTTCGACGCGCTCGGCCAGTTCGCGCAGGAAGAACAGCTGGGAGACGCCACTCATTTGCTCGCTCACCCAATCGGCCTCGGTGAACTTGGAGCGCAGCCGCTGGTTGACGACGCCATGACCGCCGGGGACGAGGCTCGATTCAAGCCCCGCCTTGTGTTCCAGCACAAGCTGGCGGAAGCGCTCCTGATTATCGAAATTCACATCCAGCAGCACGTCGTGGAACAGTTCCAGCAGGTCGTCGGTCTGGGCCATCGTGCCTTTGCCGCGCACGATCAGCCACGCGGTGCTTTCCGGCTGCCCGCGAACCGATGAAACCAGCGTCGAGGCGCTGAGGCCGCCCGTCTTGCGCCCGATCCGTTGCGACAGTTTGACGAAATCTTCCTTGTGCGTGCCCATGCTCGTCAGCGCCCGGCTGAAGAGCGAGAGGTACGGGATATATTCCGGCGGCAGGCGATGCAGGTCGAACGCCAGATCGATGTAGGCGATACCGTTGGTGAACAGATCGTGGTACAACACGGTCGCGCCCTGATCCTGTGTTTCCACGATGGGAATGATCTTGTTTTCCCGGTCGAGGTCGTCGAGCGACAGCACCGGAATCGTCGCCAGCGCTTCGGGGCTGTCCGGCTTTTCCTGAGCTTCGCGCAGGGCGCGCGTCTCCTCGATGATGCGCTGCACGTCCTCGTCGGTCATGGCCTCGCGCGCCTTGTCCAGCCGGTCGCGCTCGGCCGCTTCGGCGCGCGCGCGCGCTTCCGGATCAGGTTTGAGGAGCACGGTCGTGCGATGCGGATTATCGAGCAGATACTTGCGGATTAGTTGCTCGAAGACGCGCTCGCCGGACGCCAGCCGTTCTTTCAGCGCGTTCAGCGGGGCTTCAAACGCCACCAGCGCCAGCGGGTCGCCGCCATATAGCCAGGTGCTGAGCGCGCGGATCATCAGCGCAATGCCGCGCGGGAACGATCCGGTGTTATTCTCGCGCAGCCTGAACTCGATGGTGTTCAGCGCGGCCTCGATCATGTCCGGGTCGATGCCGTCTTCCGCCAGCTTGCCCAGCGTTTCCAGAATCAGCGCTTCCACGCGGTCGGCGTCTTCCGGCGCGACTCCCTTCAGCCCGGTCGAGAAATAGATTTCGCGCTGGTCGTCGGCCAATCCGGTCCCGGTCAGGTTTTCGCCCAGCCCGGAGTCGATGAGCGCTTTCCGTAGCGGTGAGGCCTGCGTGCCGATCAGGATATAGGCCAGGATCTGCATCGCCAGCGTCATTTCGGCGTCGGTCACTTCGGTTAGCAGCCAGTTGACGGTGACGTGCGCCTTGCGCGCGTTTTCCGCGTTGTCGCCCGCGTCGTAGCCATAAACCAGCCGGACCGGTTCGGTGAAACGCGGCTGAAGCGGGATTTCCGGTGAAACATCGGTCTGCTCGAACGCGCTCAGGTGCTCGTTCAGGTAGCGCAGGCGCTCTTCCGGATCGTCGTCGCCATAGAAGAAGATGTAGGCGTTGGACGGGTGATAGTAAGTGTCGTGAAAACGCTTGAACTGCTCGTAGGTCAGGTCTGGAATCACCGCCGGATCGCCGCCCGAATCGAAGCCATAGGGCGTGTCCGGCAGCAGCGACTGCTCGATCACACGGCCCAGATAGTTTTCGGGCGAAGAATATGCACCCTTCATTTCGTTGAAGACGATGCCTTTGAAGGCCAGCGGCTCGTCGGCGCTGTTGAGTTCGTAATGCCAGCCTTCCTGTTTGAGCGTCTCCGGTGAGATGCGCGGGTAAAAGACCGCGTCCAGATAGACGTCGATCAAATTGTAGAGGTCTTTGACGTTCTGGCTCGCCACCGGGTAGCAGGTTTTGTCCGAGAACGTGAAGGCGTTGATGAAGGTGTTGAGCGAACCCTTAACCAGTTCGACAAACGGCTCTTTGACGGGGTACTTCCGCGACCCGCCCAGAACCGAGTGTTCCATGATGTGCGGCAGGCCGGTTGAATCTTCCGGCGGCGTCGCGAAGCTGATGCCAAAGACCTTGTTCTCATCATCGTTGATCATGGAAAGCAGACGCGCGCCGGTCTTGACATGGCGGTACAGCCGCGCCGTGGTCGCCAGTTCAGGGATCACCTGTTCTCGCAGGAGTTCAAACCCGTGTTGTATGGTCATCGTCGATCTCTAGATTGTGTCTAATCGTCTGGTGGTGTTTAGCATAACACAAAGGAGCGCCGTTGTTCGGCGCTCCAATGGTCATGGTATTTTACGGAGGGCTTGCAGCTTACTCGGCTGCTTCGGTGGCCTCGGCGGTCGCTTCCTCGGTGGCTTCAGCGGCTGTGTCGTCGGTCACGACCAGCGCCGTCACCATGCCGAACATGCCATCGCGGGACTCTGCATGGCTGAGAATGTGGCAGTGGAATGCCCATGCGCCCGGCTCGGTGCAGTCCACCAGCACGTCCCAGCGCTCGCCCGGTGCGATATTCAGCGTGTCGCACATGAACGGCGTGGGCAACGGCCAGCCGTCCTTGGCGATCACCAGTTGCGGCATACCGTGCAGGTGCATCGGGTGGATCATCAGGCCTTCGTTCATGTAGCGGATGCGAATGCGATCACCGAGCTTGGCGATGATCGGCTGGGTGTAGGGGAAACCGCGCCCGTTGATGGTGAAGCCCATCGCCGAGTCGTTCAGGATCAACGTGTAATCGCCGTCGACTTCCGGCTCGCGCGATTTGTCTTTCGGATCGACGATAAACGCGCCCAACAGACCGCGCGTGACCTGTTCGGCGGCGTTGTGGTGCGAGTGATACATATGCGAACCGGCGTTGCGGGCGGTGAATTCGTAGGTGAAGGTCGTCCCCGGCGCAATCGGCGGCTGCGTGATAAACGGCACGCCGTCCATGTTGACAGGAACAAACAGTCCGTGCCAGTGGACTGCCGTGCTCTGGCTCATTTCGTTGGTGACGTGGACGCGAACCTTGTCGCCCTCTGTTACGCGGATGATCGGGCCTGGCACGATGCCGTTGTAGGCCATCGCCGGGAAGCTCGTACCGGGCATGGTTTCCCAGGTGATTTCCTGGCAAACCAGTTCAAAGACTTTGACGTCGCCATCCATCGTCGGCTCAAGCGGCGTGCCCCAGAACGTCTCATCCTTACCGATATTGTCGAGAAAAATCTGCACGCCTTCGGCATGATGCTCGTCCATCAACTGCCAGGCAGGGGCTTCTCCCTGAGCCGGGGCCGTGGCCTCTTCAGCGTCCTGGGCTACAAGCGCGCCGGGGCGAACCAGCGTGGCCGCGCCGACTGCCCCCGCGCCAGCGCCTACCATCTTGAGAAAATTACGGCGGTCAATCTGCTGTTTCACTGCAATAACTCCTCACAGGTATCCAGTTATGTGGAGATGGGATGAAGCGCCCAGCCAGCGGCGCGCGTGAGGCCGCCGGGTGAACGTGAAGTGTTACGCGGCGCGCGCGGACATGGTAGCGACAATCATCACAATTTTTTGTAACGATTGTCACTGGTTTCCCGATTATGTCGCTAATGATAATACCTTACGATCTGTTTCGCCCCTTTTTTAAATCCTTTCCGGGCGTTAAGCTATGGTTCGCCCGACTCTGCGTGCTTGCGTGCTGACAAGAGGATACTGAACGCTTATGAATAACGGACAATCGAACGGTCGTGGTTCTGCCTTTCCGGTCGTGGCAGCAGTCGTGCTTCTGGGAACCTTTGCGGTGCTGTTATGGTTTATCCTTTCCGAGGCCGACCTTGTCCATCAGGCACAGCAATCGTATCCGCTGCCGACCGCCATCCCGCCTACGGAAGTCGCCGCCGCAACTGCAGAGACGACAGCGACCATGGATGTGACTGACGCCGTTGCTCCGGACACGACCGCTGAGGCGACGGCTGAAGGCCCGGCAACCGAAGCCACCGCTGAAGAAGGCACGGAAGTTGCGGCTGCGCCGACGGAAGGCCCGCTGTTCGATCCGGCACAGGTCGCCGCTGGTAAAGCGGCGTTCGACACGGTCTGCATCGCCTGTCACGGCATCGACGCTCGTGGCGTCCCCGGTCTGGGCAAGGATCTGGTGCATTCCGAATTTGTCCACGGTCTGAGCGACGAGGAACTCGTACAGTTCATTATCACGGGGCGTCCGGCATTTGACCCGGCGAACACGACCGGCATCGAAATGCCCGCGCGTGGCGGCAACCCGACGATCACTGATGAGCAAATCGAGCAGATCGTGGTTTATCTCCGCAGTCTTGCCGCTGAAGAAGGGATTATCCCGGTGCAGGCCGGCGCTGCTGAACCTGCTCAGGCAACCGCTGCCCCCGAAGAGGCTGCTGCTGAGCCAGCGCCAACGACGGTTGCCGCTGCGCCTGCTGCGGAGACGGAATGGGTTCCGCCGGTTCCCGGCGGCACGCCGGTTGCGGCCCGGCCCATTGCCGACAGCCCGCAAGGACTCTATCTGTGGTCGTGTTCGACCTGCCACGGCATTGATGGGCAGGGGAATGCGCCTTACGGGCCCGGCATTCTCGATAGCGACCTGCTCGACCCGGCCAATGAGGAACAACTGGTTGCTTTCCTGATCGCCGGCGACGACTATGAAGGCGCTCAGGGCGGGTTCGTGCATCCGCCGCGCGGCGGCTATCCGGCGCTGACCGACGAACAGGTGACCGAACTGGCGGCATACCTTCAGGGTCTCGCTGGCGAGTAAACGCCGCACGATATCGAACTCACCAAAGAGGCTGCGCTGAAAGGCGGAGCCTCTTTATGTTTGCGGCGAGCCGGTCAGGGCGACGCGCATTTCGTGCTGTCGCAGCGTGACCTGATACCCAAGTTGCTCCAGCGCCGGCCAGGCCGGGTCAGATGAGTCAAGGTTGACGAGCGACGCGCGTGCCTCGGGATAGATCGTATGCAGGTGAGCGAAAAGCGCGGCAACTGCTTCGGGATGTGTGGGTGACGCGCCGATATCCTGTAACACGAGGCGTTCTGCCGAGAAGAACCCGATGGCATAGGCCTGAATGTCGCCGTCATCCAGCGCGAGCCACGCCGCCGGGGCAGAGGTCTGATTGAGCAGCGACTCGCGCTGCCGCTGCCAGGGGTTGGGAACGGCGTGCAATCGCTCATAAGCCGTAAGCGCGCGTTCGAGCGTGCTTTTTTCAAAACTGCCGCGCCAGACCGGGGCTGCGACCGGACCCGGCTCGCGCGCAATCACCAACAGATCGCGCGTGTCACGAAAGCCTGCCCGCAGGTAAAGATTGCGCGCGGCGTCATTGCCAGCGATCACCTCTAGCTGAACCGAGGTCAGCCCAAGCGCGCAGGCGTTCTCCAGCAGGGCGTTCAGCAGCCGTTTGCCGATGCCCTGCTGTCGTCTGGAGGCAATAACACCGATCCCTGCGACCCAACCGCCATCGTTGCGCCGTGCGAGCGCGGCCAACCCGACTGGTTGCGCGTCAGCGTAGGCGACCGGCGAGTGTTCCAGCAAAACGTCATGGTTGTGTACGTGTGCGCGTATCTGCGCCTCCGTCATCTGAACCGGCACGACGTAACCTTCGTAACTGGCATTAAACAATTCTGCCAGTTGCGCCCACGAGAGCGCGGAAGCCGGACGAAATTCAATTGCCATGTGTGTAACGCTGCTCCATATTGTGTGCGGTCTGGTTTCGTTCTGCGCGGCGCGCTAACCGGCGGCGCGCCTGTTCGTGGATTTCGCGCACATGCTCGATTTTTTCCTGTACGGCGACTTCCAGCCAGCGCGCGCCGTTTTCGGCAGTCGCCAGACTGCCCGCGCCATAACTGCCGGTCAGTGTGTCGTCTTCCCACGGGCAACTGAGAACCAGCGCGCCGCCTTCGATCCAGTCCATGTAGAAATTCGGCGTGCTGATGAAATCAGTCTCGTCGACGACGCGCTCCATGCGGCATAAATCCGGGCGCAGGTACAACATGTACGAGGTTTCAAACTCCCCTCACTGCCCCATCGCCCCCCCCTGGAAG
>QGUR01000494.1 GCA_003242205.1 Chloroflexota bacterium
CACCCCGAGATCTTCCACGGTGTTTTTCGTGGGACCGTTAAATTTTTATAAGAGACAGTCCTGCTCCTGTGCGCCTTCCAGATCGGCAACGTGACGCGCCACCAGCGCGCCGTCGAGATTGGCCAGCACGCCCGACACCTGATAACTGTCAACCGAGACGCCGATGACCTGTCGCGCCGTTGGCACAAATTCCAGCAGGCGCGGGCGCTTGCCGCCGCTTTCGCCGGATTGGCCGTGCCCGCCTTCTGCCAGCAGGCCAAGGCGTATCAATTCGGAGACCAGTTCGGAAACCGTCGGTTTGGCAAGTCCCGTGTGCTGCGCCAGCGCCGCGCGATTATTGGCGACGCCGCTGTAAACAGCGCGCAGGAGCAGATGCAGGTTATGTTCGCGCAGTTGTTCGTGCGTCGCCTTGCCGCCGCGCTTCATCAATTCGTTACTCCGCCGGATGCCGGTTTCGCTTGCCATAATGGTTTGGTTCGCGGCGTCAGGCGATGATGTCTTGTGATTCAATGCCGGGTATTGCGCAGGGTAGGATACCGCGCGCTTCGATTTCGCCAAAGAGCACTTTGGCGACGGCCTCACACGTCACCGTCCGAACACCGTAGGCGCACAGGTACGTTTCAATCATCGGGAAGGCGACGATGTCATATGGCGTTCGCAGCGCGACGACCACCGGCGACTGTCCGCGTTCGTGCAGCGCGCGCACCAGCGCGGCCTGCGACTCGTCTTCACTGGCGGCGATCGTGCCAACCACCACGAGGCCGGCGTCGCGGCAGGCTTCCAGCGCATCGCCGATACTCGTCTCTGGCGCTTGATAGGGAATGTTTATTTCACAAACGTTCGAGTGACGGCGGCGAATGGCTTTTCCAAGCGTAACGGTCACGGACGAAGATGTGTCGGCGGGCGTCAGATCGGTTGGCTGCACGGTAATGACGGCGATCTTCGTTTCCGGCGTTGGGCATAATGGCAATCGTCCGTCATCGGTCACTAGGGTAATCGAGCGGTCGGCGATTTCCTGGGCGATAGCCTGATGTTCCGCGCAGCCGACGACGTCGAGCGGTGGCAGCGTCGTGGGCAAACTGGCGCGGGCCGCAAGGATGCGGTTTACGGCGTCAGGCCGCGCCTGCTCTGCCAGTTCGTCGACGATGGCAAGCTGGTTCTCGATATGGCCCATCAGCGCGAGGTCAACGCCCGCTTCCAGCGCCGCGCGTACCCCGGCAACGCTGCCGATGCGAGACGCGGCGTACATATCCAGCGCGTCCGAAATGATCAGCCCGTTAAAGCCCATTTCCTGACGGAGCAGGCCATTCAGCACAAGGGCCGATTGTGTCGCAGGATGCTCAGGATCGAGCGCCTCGAAAGTTACATGCGCGGTCATGATGGCGACCACGTTCGCCTCGATGGCGCGGCGGAATGGCGCTAGCTCGACCGTTTCCAGTCGTTGTCTGTTGTGATGGTTGACCGGCGCGCCGAAGTGCGGGTCGATACTGGTATCGCCGTGACCCGGAAAATGCTTGGCCACCGCAAGTACGCCTTGCTCCTGCATCGCCTGAATCAGCGCTGCGCCAAGTTCGCCAACCAGCGCCGGTTGGTCGCCGAAGGCGCGGATGCCGATGACCGAATTGCGCGGGTTGATGTTGACGTCGAGCGCGGGCGCGAAATTCAGATTGATACCCATGGCCAGCAGTTCCCGGCCTAGCACATAACCGGCTTTCGCCGCCAATTCGGTCGAGCGGGTCGCGCCGAGCGCCATATTGCCGGGAAGCTCGGTCGCGCCAGCGGCAATGGCGATCAACTGCCCGCCTTCCTGATCGATGCCGATCAGCAGCGGTGGTTGCCCACCTGCGCGCGCCGCCTGCTGCAGCGCTTCGGTCAGCCTGCGGACCTGCGCCGGTGTCTCGACATTGCGATGTTTGAACAGGCAGATCGCGCCAATCTTACCTGCCTGCACGGCGTCCAGAACTTCCTGCGGCGGATAAGCGCCATCGAAGCTCAGCATGAGTTGTTGCACAATCGTCAATCCTTCCGGGGCGGTTGGCAGTCCTGCGACGCGTGTCGCCCGGTGAGTTGCTCGCGTTTCAGCCTTTGGTTCCGGTCAGCGTAATGCCCTCGATGAAGTACCGCTGTGTGAGCAGGAATACGACCAACACCGGAATCACAAACAGCACGCTTGCCGCCATGATGTCGTTCCACGGGATGGGCG
>QGUR01000205.1 GCA_003242205.1 Chloroflexota bacterium
TTCCACGATCACTATCTCGACGTGCCGTTCGACCTGAGCGACGTGCTGTTCATCACGACCGCCAACGAACTGGAGCCGATCCCCGGCCCGCTGCGCGACCGTATGGAGATCATTCATCTCAGCGGGTATACCGAGCAGGAGAAGCTGCAAATCGCCAAAAATTATCTGGTTCCGCGCCAGATACGCGAGAACGGCCTGCGCCCGGACGAGATCGAGTTCACCGACGATGCGCTGCGGGAGATAATCCGTGACTATACGCGTGAAGCCGGCGTTCGCACGCTCGAACGTGAGATTGGCCGCGCTGCTCGCAAGGTCGTCACGCGCATTGCGGAAGGCAAGGACGAGCGCGTGGTCATCGACGCCGACCTGCTGCGCGAGCTGTTGGGCCGGCCTCGTTACGGCTACCGCACCGAGATCGAAGAGCGCACCAACCAGCCCGGCGTGGCGACAGGGCTTGCGTGGACGCCGTTCGGCGGTGACGTGCTCTTCATCGAAGCGACGCAGATGGAAGGCTCGAAGGGCTTCCAGTACACCGGACAACTGGGCGAGGTGATGCAGGAGAGCGCGCGGCTGGCGATGAGCTATATCCGCTCCAAGGCCAGCGAGCTTAACATCGACCCGAAGTTCTTCGAGACGCACGACATTCACCTGCACGTTCCCGCCGGGGCGACGCCCAAGGATGGCCCGTCTGCCGGTGTGACGATGGCGACGGCGCTGGCGTCGCTGCTTACCGGCCAGCCGGTGAAGAGCAATGTCGCCATGACGGGCGAAATCACCCTGCGTGGCAAGGTGCTGCCGGTTGGCGGCATCAAGGACAAGGTGCTGGCAGCACATCGGTTGGGCGTGGATACCGTTATCCTGCCCAAGAAGAACGAGAACGATATCGAGGATGTGCCGGAAGAGGTGCGGCAGGAGCTTACCTTCATCTTCGCCGACCACATGGACGAGGTTCTGAAGGCGGCGCTGGCTACAACTGTCGCAAACCCTAACGCGGCAAATGGGCATCGTGACGTAGAATAGAACCACGGTGCATGGTTGCATTGAAGACTGGCGGTTTCCCCAACCGCCAGTCTTCATCGGTGAGGGAAAACGTGGCGCTCAAAGTGATGATCGTTGACGACGACCGCACCACGGTCAGGTTATTGCAAACACTGCTTGAACTGAACGGGTTTGAAGTGCTTATTGCACCATGTGGGGCAGAAGTGCTGTCCCTGGCCAAGCAAACCAGTCCCAATCTTTTCCTGCTGGACTACAATCTAAGCGATATGACAGGCATCCAACTGACTTCGATGCTGCGCCAGCATGCCGAGTTTGCTCGGACGCCAATCGTGATTGCGTCGGGTATGGATGTTGAGGTCGAAGCCCGCGCTGCCGGGGCGAGCGCTTTCCTGATGAAGCCGTTCGATCCGGGCCGGCTTCATCGCATGTTTCATGATCTAATCCGCAGCGCCGGGCACGCCTGAACGACCTTGTTCCACGCTGCTTCTCATCTGCCTTGCTACACGGCGCGAGGCGCGTTTGCAGACGCCTCGCGCTTGCTCTGTTCCTGACAGTGTTACAATAGACGTCGGTTTCAGACACACCACCATTGGAGGATCTGTGGCATCCAGAAAGAAAAAGGGGATGCACTGGTATCGGATGGACCTGCACATCCATACCCCCGCGTCCGCCGATTATCAGGAGCCTTCAGTTTCTTATCTCGATATTTTGCATAAGGCTGAGCTGCGCGGCCTTGACATTATTGCTTTTACCGATCACAACACCGTCGCCGGTTACGCGGCGATGATGCGCGAGATCGAACAGTTGGATTATCTGGAACGGCTGGGGCGGGCGACACCGGAAGAAAGCCGGTTGCTGGCCGAGTATCGCCGCCTGCTTGAGCGCATTCTCGTGCTACCGGGGTTCGAATTTACGGCGACCTTTGGCTTTCATATTCTAGGCATCTTTTCCCCGCGAACGCCGATCCGCCAGCTTGAACATCTGTTGCTGTCGCTGAATGTGCCGGTGGAAGCCCTGGATCGTGGCATCACGGAAGTCGGCGCATCTTCCGACGTTCTGACCGCCTACCGCGGGATCAATCAGGCGGGCGGCATCTGCATCGCGGCGCACGTCAATAGCAGCCATGGCGTCGCCATGCGTGGCTTTGATTTCGGCGGGCAAACCAAGATCGCCTACACGCAGGACCCAAACCTGCACGCGCTCGAAGTGACCGATCTGACCAGCCGCAGCCGAACTGCCACCGCGCGTTTCTTCGACGGCACGAAAGCCGAGTATCCGCGCCGGATGCGCTGCATTCAGGGATCGGACGCTCACCGGCTGAACATGCAGGGCGACCGCGCCTCGAAAAACGTCATGCTCGGCGTGGGCGACCGCGTTACCGAAGTGCTGTTGCCGGAGCGTACCTTCGAGGCGCTGTACGAGATGTTTCGCAGCAACGACTTTTCGCGCACGCGAGCCTACAGCGCCAAACCGCTGGATTACGTGCAGTCGGCGCGCGAAGCGGGCGCGAGCCTTGTCCAGTCGTTTCACGAGGCGATGACCCAGCGCGGCGGGCATCTCTACAGCATCGTGGCCGATGTCTGTGCCTTCGCCAATACCAATGGCGGCACGGTCTACGTCGGCCTGTCCGAGGATAAGAACAAGCCCCCAGTGGGAATCCCCAACCCGCAGGAGAGCATAGACCTGCTGCGAGAGACGATCAGCCGCAAGATTACGCCGCCGCTCGACGTCGACATTGATGCGCTGGAAACGCTCGGCCAGACCGTCATTCGCATTCAGGTCCCGCGTGGCCAAGACCGGCCTTACGCCATTGACGAAAACAAGATTTACCTGCGCGATGAGAGCGAGACGACTCTTGCCGTGCGCGACGAAATTGTCAATCTGGTGCGGCAAGGGCTGGGCCTTACCGCGAAGCCGGAAACCGAGCCGGACCAGGCCAGCGCTGCCGAAACGTCTGCCTCACCCGAAATTACGGCGTTGGAGACAACCCGCCCGGCCGCCGGGCCGCCGCTTGCCGGAGTCGAAATCGTCGGCGTGGAGCAAAAGGGCGATACGCGCTATTACACCATGCACGATCTCCGCAACGGCAACATGGTCAAGAACGTTACCCGGATGTCGGCGCGGAAACTTTGGCATTACGCCATCACCCAGTTCGAGAGCAATCCGGTTGACGAAAGCCGGGTTGTCTGGCAGGGCGATTATGGCCTGTGGCAGAGCTATCGCCGGGCAGGGGAAATGCGCTACGATCTGGTACAGCGCACCGAGAACGGCGTGCGAACGTATTACGGCGTGACCGAGGGGGGGATGCACGGCCCCTGGCAGGCGTTCCTCGTGCCGGAAAACGAAGAGGAAGACTCGGGCGGTGGTCTGGGAAGCTAGCCACATTTATGCGCCGGCCAGCCCGGCGGTTCTGGAGGTCTTCTGTGGCACGCCGCCGCTGGCGTCTGCCGTCCATGTCATTGACCGGCTTGACGGCGTATTATGGGATGCCAGCGGGGGACAGCCTTACCCGCTGCCGGAAACGGGGCTGCTGGTCGTGCGCGAAGTCGTTTCCAGCGAACGGCGGCCTCTGCGCTGGACCGGAGAGGAAACCGTCTCATGGCAGAACGTTCGCGGGCCGGATGACCTGAGCGTGATTACCGTCGATTCACTGGGGGAAACGACGTACCTTTCTTACCTGTACGCGCCGCCCGCGCCGTTTCTGCGCTTCCTCAAGGCGACGAGCATGCGCTGTGCTTCGGTCGTCGTTTTCTACCATCACAACACCTTTAACGGCCTGACAGAAGAAGAATTCGCCTGGGTATTCGATCCGGCGGGGCAGGACCGGCTGTACGTCCGTACCGGCGAAACGCTGGTTGCCGTGCATACCGGCGCGCGCTACGAGGTGCTTTCCCGCGCCAGCGTGCTGGCTCTGGTGCTGCGCGATCTTGGCGTGCTGCTGGAAGATGTCGCCGCGCCGCCTGCTTTCCCGCCGCACCGGCTCAGTTTTCCATGGAGCCGCTATCGCTACGATTGCGGCGGGGCCGTTTCCGCGACGGCGGCCAGCGTGGAGGACAACGCTAACGGGTGAGGATTCTGATCGCGGACTGACGTGAATATAGCGCACTGCTAGCATTGTCACCGGCGGAGACTCGAACATGAAAGCCATCATCGCTCGCCAACCGGGAGAAGCCGACGTCCTCGAACTGGTCGAGGTTCCCGATCCCACGCCGGAGGCCGGCGAATTGCTGGTACGCGTGCGCGCCGCCGGCGTCAATCGGGCGGACATCCTGCAGCGAAAAGGCGGTTATGCACCGCCGCCGGGCGCGTCACCCATTCTTGGCCTCGAACTGGCCGGGGAGGTGGTTCAGGCAGCCGGCGACTGGCGTGTGGGCGACCGCGTCATGGCGGTGGTTACAGGCGGCGCGTATGCCGAACTGGCGACCGTGCCGGCGTCTGTCGCCATGCCGGTTCCCGCAGCTTTTACCGACCAGCAGGCCGCGGCCATTCCTGAAGCGTTCCTCACCGCCTATCTCAACCTGTTTATGCTGGGCCGCCTGCAACCGGGCGAGACCGTGCTCATCCATGCCGGAGCCAGCGGTGTCGGCACGGCAGCGATTCAACTGGCGCGCGTCGCGGGGGCGCGCGTGCTGGCGACTGCCAGTTCGCCCGAGAAGCTGGCCCGCTGCGAAGCGCTCGGCGCGGAGATTGCCATCAGCTACCTGAAGGATTCGTTCGGGCGCGTCGCGCTTGAAGCGACCGGCGGGCGCGGCGTCGATCTCATTCTGGATTTCGTCGGCGCGCCCTACTGGTCGGAAAACCTGACGTCGCTGGCGCGGGGCGGGCGGCTGATACTGATCGGTTTTCTCGGCAGTTCGAAAGGCGCGCTCGATCTGGGGCCGGTCATGCGTAAAAACCTGACCGTGACCGGCACGACCCTGCGTGGAACGCCGCTGGAAGAGAAAGCGGCGCTCACGCAGGCGTTCGTCGAATTTGCGCTACCGAAAATCGAGTGCGGCGAGTTGGCGCCGGTGCTGGATTCGGTTTATCCGCTGCGCGACGCCGCCGAAGCGCATCGCCGGATGGAAGCAAACCGCAACATCGGCAAGATCGTGCTGTCGGTGTAAGTGTCAGCCTACCGCCGGTTCGCGCAGCCCAAGCGCGGCCAGCGCCGTGCGGATCATCTGGTTGGTAAAGCCCCATTCGTTGTCATACCAGCTCATGATCTTGACCAGATTGCCGGCGACCACCCGCGTCATGTCAAGCTGGACGATCGAAGCTCTGGGGTCCATCAGAATGTCCGACGAAACCAGCGCATCTTCGGTCACGCCGAGAATGCCCTGATAGCGTTCGGACGCCGCTTCCTGCCGGAAAATGTCGTTGACCTCTTCGACTGTTGTGTCGCGCCGTGTCAGCATGACGACATCGGCAATCGAACCGCAGGTCACCGGGCCACGAATCGAAACGCCGTCGAACAAGCCTTCAAGTTCGGGAATGGCCTTGGTCGTGGCGATGGCCGCGCCCGTGCTGGAGGGGACGAAGTTGGCCGCTGCCGCGCGACCACGGCGCATATCCGACTTGCCGCCGGGGCTATCGACCAGCGATTGGGACGCGGTATAGGCGTGAACCGTCGTCATAATCGCTTTTTCCACGCCCAAATGGCGGTTCATGATTTCGATCACCGGCGCGATGTTGTTGGTCGTGCAGCTCGCGCAGGACAGGATGTACTTGTCCGAGTCGCCGCGATTGACGCCGTGAACGACGGTCGGCACATCCTTGCTCTTCGTCGGGCCAGAGAGGATGACCCATTTCGCGCCGGCGTGGATGTGTTTGGCGGCGTCCTCCCTGTTGGTGAAGATGCCCGTACACTCGAAGACCAGTTCGACGCCCAGTTCACCCCATGGCAGGTTGGCCGGGTCGCGCTCGCTCAGGAAGGCGATCTCCTTGCCGCCAACGATGAGCTTGTCTGCGCGGGTTTCGACGCTCCGGTGATAGCGCCCGTAGACCGTGTCGTACTTCAGCAGATACGCCATGTTTTCGAGCGAGCCGATGTCGTTGACGGCCACCAGATCGAGATCGGGCGTGTCGTCCAGAATCACCTTGAGCGTCGCCCTGCCGATGCGCCCCAGACCGTTAATGCCGACTTTTACCGCCATCCTGTTCCTCCTGAAGGACTCTGAGAGAACGATACGCGAGCGTTGGGCGCGATGATGGGATGGCAGGCGGTGCTGTGCCCGTCCGCTATCCCGTCATAGGCGCAGCCCCATGTGTTCTATGTCGTAATACTGCCCGTCGATTTTGAGATAGCGCGGTTCCACGGCGAACGGGATAAAGCCGAACTCGCTGTAGAGCCGGCGGGCGGTATCATTTCCTCTGGTGACCGACAGTGTGACTTCTTCGAGATCGGGCAGCGTTCGGGCGTAGTCCAGCAGCGCGTTCAGGAGCGACCGCCCGATGCCGCGGCATCGGGCATGTGGCGCGACGTACATACCCCAGATCATGCCGCGGTGGCGGGTTTTCATGCGTTGCGCGCGGTACAGCCCGATGACTCCCACCAGCGCGCCGTCGATGAAAGCTCCGAACGTGGGGTTTTCGGGTAGCGAACCCGCGATACGCGCCGCGACGGTTTCCAGGCTGTAATTGCGCTCGTCCGCTTCCGAAGACGAGAAAGCTGTTGGCGCTTCGCGCAGCGCCTGCAACCGTAAGGCCTGATAGTTTTCCGCGTCATCTGCGGTGAGGAGCCGTATCTCCATGAGGCGTTAATCCGAATTTGCCGGTGGCATCGACTCGCCGTCGGACAGTTGCGCGGTGCGTGGTTCGCCTTCTCTGCCCGGAATGACTGCCTGTTCGAGCGGCGTTGGCGCTTTCCGGTCTTCTTCGGTATCCGCGGCGATGGCGTCCAGCGCGTCCGGGTCGATGAAACCGTGATCGGCGGCATGAACGGCGGCGGCGAGCGTATCCTTCACCGTCAGCATGTCGACGCCGTGCTCGCGCGCCTGTTGCGCCATGGCTTCGGCTTTCTGGTGCGGCAGCAGCGCGACATCGCGGATATATGAGGCCAGAATGCGGCCCGGATGCTTCTCGATGATTTCCAGATAGATGGCCGGGTCTTTCTGGGTGCTGTCGCCGATCAGGATGAATTTGAGATTGGGATAGGTGGCCAGCAGGGTTTCGATGGCGGCTATCTTGTGCCGTCGATGTCCGGGCATGATGAATTGTTCGCGGGTGATCCCGGCATCGACCAGAAATAGCGGGCCGAGCGGAATGCCACGAACGACGAAGAAGTCGTACAGCATGTCATACAGATTCCACATGCTGCTGGAGACATAAAAAATCGGGTTCAGGCTCTCGCCTGTGCCGCGCCGGAGCGCCTGATAAAACGCCGCCACGCCCGCGAAAGGCAGGCGTGTGCGCGAGTTCATCAGAAAGGTATTGCGCGCCATGGCCACCAGATCGAGCACGTCGGTTCGCATGACGGTGTCGTCGATATCGCTGATGACGCCGAATTGCGCGTCGGGCGTCGGCGCGATGACCTTGCCGGTCGCCGTGACTTCCTGCGGCTCGGCAGGATTCTGGCTCTTGCCCGGATAATCGACCAGCGTTAGCTCGACGTCGTACCACATGTCCTCGGCTACCGGCAGGCCGGCAGGCGGCGTCAGCTCGAAGAAAAAGAAGCCTTCTTCGTCTGCCGTCACTTCCTGAACGACGTCGCCAAGCCGGGCGCGTACCCGCGCGTAGGGGATTTCGCGGCTTTGATAGCGCTTGTACATGTTGAGCAGATTTTCCCAGATGCTGTCATCATCCATGGCGCTGCTGATGCCCTGATCGTTGAGCACGCGCCCTTTCAGGTAAAATCGCTCCTGATTGCCATAACCGAGGTAGGGTTGCAGCAGGATTTCGCCCAGCCCAAGCCGCCGCCGCAGGCTGTACTTGCGCTCGTCATAAAATTGTTCCAGATTGTGAATCGCGCCGAGCAGGGCCGATTTCCAGTCGGACATTCAACGCACTCCTGACACATTAGGCAAACCCGCGGCTATAGTCGTGTTGTATCGTTGATTGTAATATACTACGGATCACAGGCTGAACCAAACGTATCTCTGCCAGACAGACGGAATTACAGATGGCGGCGTTGAACCAACGTCTGGGCCTCACGCGCTATGAGGCCGACGAATACTACAAACGCGCGCTGGAGGCGTATCGTAAAGGCAACTTCGACGCAGCAATCGACGCCATGAATTACGCGATTGAACTGCTGCCGACAAAGGCCGAGTATTAGCGGACACCGGGCTTCTTCAGTCAGGAAAAGGGTACG